>CAZIQJ010000037.1:0-242 GCA_964541285.1 uncultured bacterium
AGGCTCCATCATTCCCTTGAAGGAAGTCGCGACCGTCAAAGACGCTTACATGGAGCCTGAAGACGCGGCCCGCCTGAATCTTGAGCAGAACGTGACGGTCTATGTCAAGAAAACCAGCGTGGCCAACACCATTCCCGTAGTGCATAACTCGCGCGGCCTGATTGAGCAATTTGCAGAAGCGCACAAGCAGGACGTGACGCTCGTGCTTGTCAGCGACAGGGCCGAAGTCATTTCCAAAGCTA
>CAZIQJ010000037.1:252-5207 GCA_964541285.1 uncultured bacterium
AGTGAAACACACGCTTTATGAAGGCTGTGTTTTGACCGTTCTTCTGATTTACTTCTTCCTTCGCCAGTGGATTCTTTCCATCATTGTGCTGATTTCGCTGCCTGTTTCCGTTATCACAACTTTTGTCATTATGGACGCGTTTGGTATCAGCCTGAATATCATGACGCTTTCCGGACTTTCGCTGGCGCACGGCATTTTGGTGGACAGTTCCATCGTTATTTTGGAGAACGTGTTCGTCAAAAAGGAGCGCGGACTCTCGGACTATGAAGCCATTCGCCAGGGCGCTGAGGAAGTGTGGCTGCCGCTGCTGGCTTCGCTGATTGCGACTTTGATCGTGTTCCTGCCCATCATGTTCATTGATAAAAAGATCCAGATGATGTACGCGGGCTTTGCCATTACGGTCAGCGGCTCGCTCATTGTTTCATTTTTTGTGGCGCAAATGCTTGTGCCTATGCTCCTGGTCAAATGGGCGCAGGGGAAGCTCAACGTAAGCATGCATGGCGACAAAGAGGACCCTTCGGCCAAAATCTATAAAAGAATCATGAAGTGGAACCTCAAGCTGCGTTATCCCGTGGCGCTGATCGTGACCCTGTGTTTTGTTTTCGCGGGCGGCAAGATCGCCAAAATGCCCATTGACCATCCCAGCACTTTTGAAGAAAACGAATTTTCCGTCGTGGTTTTCCCGCTGGCGGGAGCGCGTCTTGAAGCCAATGACGAGTCGGTCAAAAAAGTTGAAGAAGTGCTGAGCCAGATTCCCGACGTGGATATGTTCAATTCCACGGTCAGAAAAGACACGGTCACGATTTTCGTGAGACTCAAGACCAAGAACAAGAGGACTTACTCCAAGGAAGAAATTATGCAGATCATTGACCAGAAAGGCAATGAGCTGGTCAAGGAAATCCACGATGATTACAGTCTTCTGATTGACGAAGGCCAGGGCGGGGACGAAGCCAAAAAACTTATCATCAATATTTTCGGAAACGACAATGAACAGCTTGAAAAGCTGGCCACGGAATTTTCCAAAAAGCTTGGACAGGTCAAGGGCCTGCAGAACATTGTCATGACCGATTTGCGCAAAAGGCCGGAGTACTCACTGGTTGTCGACAAGGGCCGGGCCGCATATTACGGACTGACGGTCAAGGATGTCGCGGACTCCATTCACTCGCAGGTGCGCGGCATGCGGCCGACCAAATTTCACGAGCTGACCAAAGGGCAGGAAATCGAAACCATCACGCGCCTTCAGCCTGTCTACCGCCAGAAAATCGAAGACCTTCGCTATATCTATATTCCGGCGCATAACAGCGGTGTCCAGGTGCCTTTGGGTGAAATTGCCAACTTTGTGCCTACGACAGGGCCTCAGTCCATTGACCGGAAAGACAAATACCGCTATGTCTTTGTGAAGGGGGACTGCAAGGGCGCGCTTGAGAAAGTGGCAGCGGAGGTCAAGGCGGCACTTAAAGATGTTAAGCTTCCGGACGATTATTATTGGAGGTTCGGGGGTTCCTATGAAACCCTGATTCAGGGTAAAAACCAGCTTAGTGTGGCCCTGCTTCTGACGGTCTTTCTGGTCTACATGGTTATGGCATGTCTTTTTGAGAGTTATCTCCAGCCCATGCTGGTCATGATCTCGGTGCCCATGGCGACCATCGGCATCTGGCTTTCACTGGCATTGACCAAAAAGCCTTTGAGTGAAAACGTCTTTATTGGAATGATTCTTCTGGCAGGCTACGTGGTCAACGCCGCCATTATCATGATTGACCACATGAACCATTTAAAGGCGAAGGAAGGTCTTTCGACCGAAGCAGCACTGGTCCATGCGGGAACGGACCGTTTGAGACCGATCACCATGACGACGATCTCGACCAGTCTCGGGTTCGCGCCCATGGCCATGAGCTGGGGAAACTCGAGCGAGTTGTGGGCGCCGCTGGCCGTAACGGTTATCGGCGGGCTGTGGAGTTCGACTATTCTGACGCTTTTTGTTTTACCCAACTTTGTGCTGATCACTGAAGATTTGATCAGCGGAATCAAAGGCCTTTTTACCGGCCTGGCTTATATGTTTTCACAGATGATGAAAGGCAATTTTAATTTACGGGAGTTGATGCCTGAGCAGATCAAGACCGCGGCTGCGGCTGTGCGTTCCATGATCCGCGGGTTTTTCAATCAGCCCAAAAAAGGAGATCCATTATGACAGAAGAAAAGAAAGCGACCGCGGCTCCGGCTGGTCCCCAAAAGACCTACAAACGCCGGATGCGGAATATTCTGATTCACAAGCCCATGCAGCGGGAGTTCTCTCTGGTGCTGATTGCTTTGCTGATGGTTTCCACGCTGGCCGTGGCCTATGTCATCCACAGCACCATCCGTGAAATGGCTTTCGGAGGGTACCGCTTTGGAAGGGTCAGCCCCTATGAAGTCCTTTCGGATATAAGCTATCAGCTTGTGGTGCGCGTCAGCTGCGTGCTTTTTATCACCCTTGTCATCATTGCTTTCTACGGCGTTTTCTTCCTTCACCGCGTGGCCGGCCCGGTCTACCGTTTTCGCCAGACCTTTCTGAAGGTCAATGACGGCGAAGTACCGCCCCAGATCCACCTGCGCGAAGGCGACTATTTCACGGAGACCGCCACAGAGATCAACCGGTTTCTAAGCCGGCTGAAATTTGAAAAAAATAAAAACCAGAAAATACGGGAAAAAATTCTGGTTATGGCAGCAGCTAACTCCCAGGGGCCGGCCGGTTCAGCGGCCCAGGAAATCAAGGCCATTCTGGAAGAAGAGTGTCCGGAATAGGTTTGGTGCCTGCCGGGCAGCAAGGTTGACACTCCGCGCTTTTTAAGTATAATAACCAGCACAATATCGAATTGGTACAGGAAGTGGGCAATTTTGGCCCACTTCTTTTTTTTCCGGGAGATGTAACCCCTTATGAATCAAGAACTTCTGTCATCTTTAGAGTATATTGAGCGTGAAAAAGGCATCCCGAAAGAGGTGCTTCTGGAAGCCCTGCGCCAGGCCCTGGTTTCCGCCTGCCGCAAGACTTATCCTACCCGGCCGGGTGTGGAAATCCAGATTGACCCTCTGACTTATCGCATCAAGCTGGTGGAAAACGGCAAGCCCCTTAATGATTCCGAGTTTGGCCGTATTGCCGCGCAGACTGCCAAGCAGGTCATTATCCAGAAAATCCGTGAAGCGGAGCGCGAGTCCATCTACGACGATTACAACAAAAAGCTTGGCGATGTTGTGACCGGAAATGTTCACCGCATTGAGAGCAAAGCCATTGTGGTTGATTTTGGAAAGACTGAAGGCATTCTTCCCGCGCGCGAACAGTCTCCGCAGGACAGTTACAAGCAGGGGGATTTGATCCGCGCTTACGTGTGCGAAGTCAAGAAAACGCCGCGCGGCCCTGAAATTATTCTTTCCCGCGCGCATGCGGGTCTTGTGAAGCGTCTCTTCGAAATGGAAGTCCCGGAAATTCATGACGGTATCGTTCAGATCAAGGCGGCGGCGCGCGAAGCAGGCTCCCGCACCAAGATCGCGGTGCATTCCAATGACGACAAGATTGATTCCGTCGGCTCCTGCGTCGGTGTGCGCGGTCAGCGCGTCAAGAACATCGTGCGCGAACTGGGCGGAGAGAAGATTGATATTATCCGGCACAGCGATGACATTGAAACCTACATCAAGAGCGCCATGTCTCCGGCGGAACTTGCCGAGATCAAGCTGAACCGCAAGGACAAGTCCGCTGAAATCCTGGTTGAAGACGACCAGCTTTCTCTGGCCATTGGAAAAAAAGGCCAGAATGTCCGGCTGGCCTCAAAGCTGATCGGCTGGAAGCTGGACATCCGCAGCCGCAGTCAGAAAATTCCCATTGCTTCGCTTGAAGGCGTTGGCGAAAAAACCGAAGCGCTTTTGAAAGAGCAGGGCATTGTCAGTATCAAGGACATTTTGAAGTCTACGGCCGAAGACCTTGCCAAGATTCCCGGTATCGGTGAGAAGACCGCCGAAAAAATTATCGCTTCCGCGCACCGCGCGATTCTGGAGAAGGGTAACTGATGAGAGTTCACGAACTGGCTAAAGAACTTGGGCTGCAGAGCAAGGATCTGATCGAGAAGATCCAGAAGCTCGGCGGAACTGCGAAGAGCCATATGTCAGTTGTCGAAGACGAGATTGTGGCGGCCATACGCAAGGGCGGCGCTCAGCCTGCTGCGGCAGAAACTAAACCCGCCGCAAAGCCTGCGGCCCCGGCCCCCAAAGCCGCGCCCGCAAAAGCCGCTGCCGCTGCTGTTGCGGTTGCGCAAAAGCCTGCCCCCGCTGCTCCGGAAGTTAAAAAAGAAGTGAAGCCTGAAGTAAAAGCTCCTGCCGCTGCGCCGGCACCTGCGCCCGCGGCGCCCGCGCCTCAGCCTGCGAAACCCGCGGCTCCGGCTGCGCCCGTCATGCCGGAATTTCAGGTCCGTTTTCCGATCATGGTTGGGAATCTTGCTGAAACCCTCAGGATGCGCATTCCGGATTTAATTAAAAATTTGATGAGCATGGGGATTTTCGCCAATGTGAACCAGCTTTTGAACGAGGAGATCGTCGTTCATCTTGGCACCAAGCTCGGAATTAAAATTCTTGCCGTTAAAGACGAAGTCGAACTTATTCTTGAAGAAAAAGAAGAGACCAAAAATTTAAAGGCGCGTCCGCCGGTCGTGACCATGATGGGCCATGTTGACCATGGAAAAACATCCCTGCTCGACGCGATCCGCAAGACCAAGGTCGCGGCCACGGAAAAAGGTTTTATTACGCAGCATATCGGCGCTTACGGCGTTGACATCCCCGGCAAGGGGCATGTGACATTTGTGGATACTCCTGGCCATGAAGCCTTCACCGCCATGAGCGCGAGCGGCGCGAACGTGACGGAAGTTGGTGTGCTGGTGGTTGCTGCGGATGACGGCGTTATGCCTCAGACTATTGAAGCCGTCAACCACGAC
>CAZIQJ010000037.1:5217-9541 GCA_964541285.1 uncultured bacterium
AGCCGCTGGTGTGCCGATCGTGGTTGCGGTCAACAAGTCTGACCTTCCGGGCGCCAATCCGCAGAAAGTCATGACAGGCCTTCAGAAAATTGATTTGATGCCTGAAGAGTGGGGCGGTAAAACCATTTGTGTGAAAGTTTCAGCCAAGACCGGGGATGGAATTGACAAGCTTCTTGAAATGCTTCTTCTTGAAGCCGAAATTCTGGACCTCAAAGCAAATCCCGACCGGCTGGCTTCCGGCGTTGTGATTGAAAGCCATCTTTCCAAAGGCAGCGGACCTGTGGCGACTGTGATCGTCCAGAAAGGCACGCTCAAGCAGGGAGACGTCGTGGTTTGCGGTACTTTTATGGGCCGTGTCCGTGCGCTGCGCAATGACCGCGGGAAAACGGTCAAGGAAGCCGGGCCTTCCTATGCTGTGGAAGTCAGCGGCCTGAACGGCGTTCCCGAAGCCGGTGAAACACTGATCGCGGTGCCGGATGAAAAAACCGGACGCCAGATCACGGAGAAAAAAATCCTTCAGCAAAAAGAACGCCAGGCGCTTGGCGCCAAGCATCTTTCCCTTGAAGGTCTTTACGAAAGAATTTCCGAAGGCAATTTCAAGGAACTTAAAATTATTATCAAGGCGGACGTGCAGGGTTCCATGGAAGCCCTGGCCGGATCGCTTGAGAAACTCAGCAATGACCAGTGCCGCGTGCGTGTTATTCACGGCGGCGTCGGCGGAATCAATGAATCCGACGTGGTGCTTGCCGCGGCTTCAGACGCCATTATCCTGGGCTTTCACGTGAAGCCTGAACCCAAGGCGCAGGAAATCTGCGAAACCGAAGGCGTGGATTTCCGTTTTTACAATATCATTTACGAAGCGGTCGAAGACGTGCGCAAGGCCTTGGAAGGCCTGCTTGAGCCGACGTACAAAGAAGTCGTTGAAGGCCGCGTCGCGGTCCGCAAGGTTTTCAAGATTTCAAGAATCGGGACTGTTGCCGGCGCGGCTGTCATCAAGGGCAAGATCGCGCGCAGCAACAAAGTCCGTGTGCTGCGTGGTTCGGTGGTTCTTTTCGATGGCAAGCTTTCTTCCCTGAAGCGCTTCAAGGACGATGTCCGCGAAGTCGCGACGGGTTATGAATGCGGTCTTTCAGTTGAAGGTTTTGACGATCTCCGGGAAGGCGATCAGCTGGAAGCCTACCGTATCGAAAAAATCGCCACCAAGCTCCGTTAAGCCGGCGGTTTCTGAAATTTATTTTATTGTCCGAGGTGTTTTGTGCAGGGTAAGCGTATTGACCGCGTAGGCCATTTGATCCAGATGGAATTGAGCCAGCTGATTTTGCACCGCGTCAAGGATCCCCGTCTTGGTTTTGTGACCGTCACACACGTGGACGTCACCCCCGACCTTCGTTCCGCCTGCGTTTTTTACAGCGCCATGGGAGACGACAAGGCCAAGAAAGCCTCACAGACCGCCCTTGAAAAGGCTTCGGGATTTCTGCAGAAGGAAATCGGCACCGCGCTTCAGCTTCGCTACACGCCCCGTCTGACTTTCAGACTTGATGACTCGCTGGACAAAAGCCTGGAAGTTGACAAAGTCCTCAGGCAAATTCACCGCGAAGGCGAAAAATCCTGAGATGAAAAAAACCGCAAAGAAAAAGCGTTCCAACACTCTGGCCGAATTCTGCCGCGCGTTAAAAAAGTACGACCGTTTTCTTCTCAGCTGCCATGTCACTCCCGAGGGAGATGCCATCGGCAGTATTCTGGCCATGGAGTCGCTTCTTCGGCGCATGGGAAAGAAAACCGCGATCGTGGCTGAAGACACTTTTCCCGAAAGACTTTTCTGCCTTCCTTCCAAGCGCTGGATTCCGGTCAATGAGTTCAAGAAAGACCCGCACGATTTTCAGGCTTTGATCGTTGCCGACTGTCCGAATCTTGAGCGAACCGGAAAAGTCAAAAAGCTGGTTCATAAGGACATGGTTGTTTTTAATATTGATCACCACATCAGCAATGAATGTTTCGGGGACTACAATTACGTGCTTCCGAAGGCGGTGGCCAGCGGCGAAGTGGTTTATGAAATTTTCAAGCACATGCGCATGCCGTTGACGAAAGAGGAAGCGGCTTTTATCTACATCGCGCTTTCAACCGATACCGGTTCCTTCAAGTACGAGAACACCACGGTCAACAGCCATTTGATGGCCGCGGAGTTCATTAAAAAAGGAATCAATATCGAGCAGATCAACGAAGACCTTTACGCGACGTACTCGCTGAACAAAATCCAGCTCTACAGCCGTTTGCTCGGCCGCGTCAAGACGGAGGCGGGAGGCAAAATCGCGTGGGTGCTGATGAAGCGCGATGACCTGGAGCATTCCGGCGCGACTTATGAGGACACGGAAGGTTTTATTGATTTCCTGAAATATCTTCGCGAAGTCAAAATTGCTTTTTTTGCCAGTGAGATCGCGGAGCCGGGCAAGGTGCGCGTTTCTTTCCGCTCAAAAGACAATTACGATGCCAACGGTATCGCCACCCATTTCAACGGCGGCGGCCATAAGAAAGCTTCCGGCTGTATCATTCACGGGACAGGCGAGGAAGCGGTCGAGAAAATTCTTCACAGACTGCGCCGGGAGTTCCATATCTCATGAACCTCACCGAAGGCATTCTGCTGGTGGACAAGGCGCAGGACTGGACCTCTCATGATGTCTGCGCGTTTATCCGCAAACGGTTCCGCTTTAAAAAAGTCGGTCATGCCGGAACGCTTGACCCGCTTGCCACAGGCCTGCTGGTCATCCTGATCGGCAATGCCACCAAGCACTCCATGCCGCTGAGCGCGTGCGACAAGGAATATTACGGCGTGATGGAGCTTGGCATCAAAACAGATTCTCATGACCGCCAGGGAAAGG
This sequence comes from uncultured bacterium, assembly GCA_964541285.1. Lineage (GTDB taxonomy): Bacteria > Omnitrophota > Omnitrophia > Omnitrophales > Aquincolibacteriaceae > CAYLPP01. The sequence continues at coordinate 8,094 of CAZIQJ010000037.1, forward strand.
TGCTTGCGACAGCGTCGGCTGAAGGCATTACGATTGAGCAGATCCGCGCCATGGCCGCTGAAAGATTTACAGGCGCGATCACGCAGGTTCCTCCCATGGTTTCCGCGCTGAAGCACAAGGGCGTCCGCCTTTATGAGCTTGCGCGCCGCGGAGTGGAAGTTCCGCGCGAGGGCCGGGAAATCACGGTGCACAATTTCAAGTTCATTAAAAAAGAAGGCAACTTTGTTCATTTCTCAGCGCATGTTTCCAAAGGTACTTATCTCAGGACGCTGGTCCATGACCTTGGCGAAGCGCTGGGATGTTTTGCTTCTCTTCATGAGCTGCGCCGCGTCCGCAGCGGAAAATTTAAACTCGAAGACAGCGTGACCATTGATCAGCTGAAGCAATGGACCGAAAACGATCTCCGCGGCAAAATCATGCCGGTGGATCTTTCTCCCTATGCGCCTTCACACGGAGCTTGAGACTTACCGCAAAGATCCCGCGCGGCCGCTTTTTCTCGCGGTGGGAAATTTTGACGGCCTTCACGCCGGGCACCGCATGATCATCGCCCGGGTTCTTGAAGACGCGCGTGCCGCCGGCGGCACGGCAGCAGTCCTGACTTTTCGCCAGCATCCCCAGCAGGTTTTAAATCCGGACGCGGCGCCAAAATTGCTGACGTCACTGGATCAGAAAGTTTTTCTTCTGCAGGAAATGGGGCTAGACGCCTGCTTTCTTCTTTCTTTCACAGAGGCTTTTTCAAAACAGAGCGCGGAGGATTTTGTTTCCAAAGTTCTGAAAGAACGCCTGGATGTTAAAAAAGTTTATCTGGGTTACAGCGCGCATTTTGGATATGCCCGCAAGGGCACGCCCGCGCTGATGAAAGAGCTCGCCGCGCGGCATGGATTTTTATTTGAAGAGATTGGTCCGGTTCAGACTGCGGGGGAAGCGGTTTCAAGCTCTACCATCCGCAAGTGGGTGGAGTCCGGAATGTTTGACCAGGCCCGCATGGGACTTGGCCGGCAGTTCAGCGTTTTCTCTGCCGTTGTCCGCGGAGACGGCAGGGGAGCACAGCTTGGATTTCCAACCGCAAATTTTGATATTGCGGGTCTTACGGTTCCTGCAAACGGAGTTTATCCTGTTTCTCTCAGAAGAGTCACAAAGAAGCAGGAGAACCTTGAAAAGGGTGTGGAACAGTGGAAGTTCCAGGTTGATGAACCTCTTAGAGGGGCCGCCAACCTGGGTTTCCGGCCTACCTTCGGCTCTAAAGGCCAGAGAGTGCTGGAGGCTTTCATTTTTGACTTTAAAGGGGAGCTTTACGGTCAGACTTTTGAGGTCATTTTTCACCCCAGGATCCGGGAAGAGAGGGCTTTTGACGGTCCTGAACCCCTGAAGGTCCAGATTGGCCTGGATCTGGCTGAGGCAAAGCGGTATTTTGCCTCTTTAAGTCCCTCAAGTTATTAGTTTTGCCT
>CAZIQJ010000037.1:9551-13500 GCA_964541285.1 uncultured bacterium
GGTAGGCCTCAAGTTCCCTGCCGGAGTGCCGTAAAACCTCTGGAAAGCCCGTCAAATATGGAGCTTTACAAGGGTAGGCACGTAAGCTATAATACACGTTCCACAAAAATTCTAAGTCATTGGAAATGAAGGAGTTAGTTTCAAAAATGCCTATCCAGAAAGATAAGAAAAAGAAAATCATTACCGATTACAAAGTTGGCAAGAACGATACCGGTTCCCCTCAAGTGCAGATTGCGCTCCTGACTGAACGCATCAACCAGCTGAGCGAACACTTTAAAACAAACGTGAAGGACAACCATTCACGCTATGGTCTGATCAAGATGGTCGGACTTCGCAAAAGGCTTCTGGCCTATCTTCAGAAAACAAACCCTGAAGAATACAAGAAGATCATTACCCGCCTGGATTTGAGAAAATAATCCCCGACCGAAGAAGAGGAAGAAGAGGATCTTAGAATGAGCAAGCAGACCGTCAAAACAGCAATCGGAAACGCAGAGTACATTTTTGAAACCGGACACATGGCCAAGCAGGCCCATGGTTCTATTCTGGCCAAGGCTGGAGGAACGGAAGTCCTGGTTGCTGTTGTTGCGGCCCGTGAAAACACGACGCGCGATTTCTTCCCCCTGACGGTGGATTACCGCGAGAGAACCTACGCCGCAGGCAAGTTCCCCGGCGGTTATTTCAAACGCGAAGGCAAGCCGGCGGACCGTGAAGTTCTGACTTCACGCCTGATTGACCGCCCCATCCGTCCTCTTTTCCAGGACGGTTTCATGAAAGAGACCAACATTACTGTTGTGGTTCTTTCCATTGACGGTGAAAACCAGCCGGATATCCTTTCCGTTAACGCGGCATCCGCGGCTCTTCTGATTTCCGATATTCCCTTTCATACGCCGATCGGCGCTGTCCGCGTCGGTTTGATCGAAGATCAGTTTACCGTCAACCCCAGCATTCAGGAGCTTGAAGCGAGCGCTCTTGACCTGGTGCTTGTGGGCAGCGCTGAAAAGATCATTATGATCGAAGCCGGCTCCAAGATTATTTCCGAAGACAAGATGCTCCAGGCCATTGAATTCGGCCACAAGGAAATCAAAAAACTTGTCGCCATGCAGAAAGAGCTCCAGAAAAAAGCCGGCCGCAAAAAGCAGGAAGTCGTGCCTAAGGAGTTCTGCAAGGAAATGACCGCCAAGGCTGACAGTATGTGCGCCGGGCAGTTTGAAAAGATTTTTACGCTTGGTTCCAAAGAAGAGCGTGAAACGGCGACTTACGAGCTTTACAAGAAAATCGCCGAGTCTTTCAAGGACGATGAAAATTTCAAGGAAGCGGATCTCAAGGTTTATTTTGACAAGATCGAAAATGCCAAACTCCGCAGCCATGTTCTGGAAAACAAGAAGCGTCCGGACGGCCGTGGTTTTACCGATATCCGCAATATTACCTGCGAGGTCGGTATTCTGGCGCGCACTCACGGTTCCTCGCTTTTTACCCGCGGGCAGACGCAGGCTCTTTGCGTGACGACGCTTGGTACGGGCGATGACGAGCAGGTTATTGACGCGCTTGAAGGTGAATTCACCAAGCGCTTCCTGCTTCATTACAACTTTCCTCCTTTTAGCGTCGGCGAAGTAGGCCCCAACCGCGGACCCGGACGCCGTGAAATCGGCCACGGAGCTCTTGCGGAGCGCGCGCTGGAATTTATTCTTCCTGATCCAGAGAAATTTCCCTACACGGTGCGTCTGGTTTCCGAGATTATGGAATCCAACGGCTCCAGCTCCATGGCCACTGTCTGCGGCGGCACGCTTGCTCTTATGGATGCCGGCGTTCCCATCAAGGCCCCTGTTGCCGGTATCGCGCTGGGTCTTGTGACCCAGGGTGATAAATGGCAGACCCTGATCGACATCGCGGGCGTTGAAGACCACCACGGTGATATGGATTTCAAGGCCGCCGGAACCCGTGAAGGTCTTACGGCGCTTCAGATGGACCTCAAGATCGACGGCGTCAGCATTGAAATGCTGCGTGATTTCTTCAAACACGCCAAGAACGCCAGACTTTCCATTCTGGACAAAATCGAAGCTGCGATTTCTGCCCCGCGCGCCGAGCTTTCCCAGTACGCGCCGCGTATTGTCACTATCCGCATCAACCCCGAAAAAATCGGCGAGCTGATCGGCCCTGGCGGCAAAAATATCCGCAAGATTGTTGAAGAAACCGGCGCCAAGATCGACATCGAAGATGATGGACGCGTGTTCATTTCTTCTATCGATGCCAAGGCCTCTGAAGCCGCCATTGCGCGCGTTCAGGGTATTGCTGAAGAGCCGGAAATCGGAAAGGTTTATCAGGGACGCGTTCAGAAACTCATGGCCTTCGGAGCTTTTATTGAAGTGCTTCCGGGCCGTGATGGACTCTGCCATGTGTCTGAAGTCTCCGAAGGCTTTGTGAAGGCGGTCAATGATTACCTTCGTGTCGGCGATATTGTTCCCATTAAAGTGACTGGAATTGACGAGCGTGGCAAGGTCAGCCTGAGCATCAAGCAGGCTGTGGATGGGGGATGGCCTGCGCTTCCTCCGGATGCCGAGCGCGATGTGATTGAACAGCCCAGAGAACGCGGCGGCGGTGACCGCGGCGGCCGTTCACGTTCACGCCGTTAATTCAAAAATTCTTTTTCCAGGGTGAGTTCAGTTGAAAGAGTTTGAGATTTCCGTTAAAACTCTTCCTCATTACGAAGGACTTCCTTTACCGGCCTACCAGACCGAAGGCTCCAGCGGCTTCGACCTCCTGGCGGCTTGTGATGCTCCCATTGTTATTCGTCCCGGTGAGCGCACCCTTATTCCCACAGGCGTTTCCTTCTCTATTCCCTATGGAACCGAGATACAGGTCCGTCCCCGCAGCGGTCTTGCCATCAAGCACGGCCTCAGCCTTTTAAACTCTCCCGGCACCATTGATTCCGATTACAGGGGTGAGGTAAAGGTCATTATTGCTAACCTGGGGCAGGAGGATTTTACCGTGACCAGGGGGATGCGTATTGCTCAGGCTGTTTTGGCGGAAGTTGTAAAGGCCAAGCTTGTCGTAGCCGATAATCTGGATGCTACCCTTCGGGGGGCCGGAGGTTTTGGCCATACCGGAGTCTAGACTTCACATTGAATAAGCAGGGGCTATGAAAAAAGAGCGTCTTAACGAAGTTTGGGGAATTTTATTTCTGCTGTTGGGCTTGTTCACTCTGGCAAGCCTGGTTTTTTTCTACCGCGAAGACCTTTCATTTTACACTTCTGATCCTTCTTCTCCCATCCGGAATGTAACCGGAGTGGTCGGCGCATATCTCGCTTTCGGACTTATTCTTTGTTTCGGCGTCAGTTCTCTTTTGATACCCGGAGTTTTTCTTCTTTGGGCGGGCTGTTTTTTTCTTCAGCGTGTTCCCGAACGCAAGTTCTTCAAATTTCTCGGACTCGCCATCGCTCTTTTTGCGGCCTCGACGCTTGTGGTCATTTATGGAGAACCGGACTCCCGGCTGGAACAGGGCGGAGCGCTCGGCTACCTCGCGGGAACACATTTGCTCCGCTATTTCGGAACTCTCGGAAGCACGATTCTTGCGGGATCCTGCCTTCTGCTTTCACTTCTTCTTGCGACTGACTTTTTGATTTACCCTCTTTTCAGACGTCTTGCCAGCCGCATGACGGATTTTGCTGCGGTGGTGCTGGGTATTTTTTCCGGAATCGGGCACGTGCTTGGAAATATTCTGGCAGTGGTCACTTTCAGAAAGAGAAAAGAAAATGATGAAGAAGCGCCTGTCAGGCTGAAGCCTGCGGCCAAGCAGCAGCTCAAGCAGGCCGCTCCGCAAGCCAAGGGTAAGGAAGAACCCAAGAGTGTTTTTCCTGAAACTCCGATCAAGGTCAAGCAGTACCGGCCTGATCTACCTGAAACTCCGGAAAAACCTGAAAAGGGAGAGAATCAGGACAAAAAATCCGCGGTA
>CAZIQJ010000038.1:0-13442 GCA_964541285.1 uncultured bacterium
TTAGAATTTCCCTGTTAAACGGACAAACGGGCCGTGACTGTTGACATCGTTGCTCTTACGTAAATCATCGTCAAAATCCGTAAAATTATAACCCAAACCTACGCGGACATAATCATAAAGTTCCCGGTCGATTTCCGCAAGTACCCCCTGCTTCAGGGTCTGGGCCGCGTCATACTGCCAAAGGGTGCGGTATTCCAGCGCCACGTCCCACTTGCGGGTCACGTGAAAATTCAGGCGGTTGACCCACAGGAAGGTGTGCAGGATGATCTCGTCGGTGACATTGCTGCTCAGAAGAGATTTTTTGTAGGCCAGTTTCTCGACCAGGCCAAGGTAGCGGTGAAGTTCATAGGCAAGATCAACGGCGAGGATGTGCGCGGCTTCGTCCACTTCCGCTCCGGAGTAAAGGCCGTTGTAAAACTGGACGTCGTTGCCAATGTCATTCAAGTAAGTGTAGCGGCCAAGCATGTTCAGGCGGTCATTGTCCACAGGGCGGTAAGCAAAGCCGGAGCTGAACTCCGTGAAATGCGCGGTCGTGTCATCTGGGTTCAGGAACTGGGAATCGCCGTAATTGAATTTGCTCAAAAGGCTGAGGTCTTTGGTCCACTTGTACTCCACAAAATTCCTGCTGACCCACTGGGAAGCTCTGGGCGTATCCTGATCGCGGCGGTGCTCGACTGACATCTGAAACTTGGTTTTCTTTTTGTCCGAGTAGGCCACGCCGGTTGAAACAGAATTAAAAGTGTTGGCGCGGATAAGAGAAGCCTGGGCCTGCTGGTCCAGAAGACGCGTCGTGGAATTTTTCAGATGGCGGCGTTCGCCCTTGAGTTCAAAGCTCCAGTTGTCATTGATCTGGTTGTCATAGCCCGTAACATCCGCGTCATAGCCGTCCAGACTGGAATAAGCCGAATGCTGCCGCTCGGAATAAACGCGGGATTTTTCGGAAAGCGCGAAAGAATTGCCGACGGTCGTGGCAAGAAGCGGCAGCCCAACGCCGGAATCGATCATTTTCAGGTTTCCATAAGAGCGCATGGCCCCCTGCTGTTTCTCAATGCCGAAAACCGTGGAATCGCCCAGGTTGCCGAACATCTGTTCCACATAGGCGTAAAGGTTATTCATAAGCTCATAGCGCACGCCGCCGCCAAACTGATGATTGGGTTTTTCCCGGAAGCCGGTCACGACCTTGACATAAGGAAGAATGCGTTCGTTGTAACGCTTGCCAAGCTTGACGGAAATGATTTCGCCCGCGGGAATTTCTGAAAGCAGCGTGGGCAGAATAAACTGCCGGTCATCCAGCTGGGCCTGCTGGCGGCGGTATTCCGCTTCCGCCAGCCAGTTCCCGTTGTCAAAAACGGTCTGGAACGTGTGGTTGCGCAGGCTGTCGTTATAAGGAACCAGCACTCCGGTCTGCGCCAGAGGCAATAGCCTGCGTTCAAGCTCTGACGTATCAAAACGGTAACGCGCGTAAAAAGCGTCGGTAAATTTATACTTGGCGGACATGCCGTATTTTTTCTGGCCCGCTTCTGTGCGCACATGATCATTTGAAAAAGTCGGCTGAATGCCCTGAATATAGCCGGATGTTTCAAGGTTCTTCACGGGCTTGGATTCAGCCTTGAGCAAATAAGCTTTTTCCGGCGTAGTCTTTGCAGGCCGGAGCGCTGAAAGATTGGCAAAGCTCAGGCCCCCGTTAAAAGAAATGGCATTGCTGGTCTGGTCCAGCTTGCTTTCAGCGTATTCCATGGTGACCTTGGTGTTGCGGCCGACCTTGATGGTGCTGTCAACGCCGCGCAGGTCATAGGTCGCGTTCTGCCGTTTTTCCTGAATAGCGGTGGCGCCGACCTTGATGTGCTCGCCCATGTGCGTGTAACCGCGGGCGCCCTGGTTGTCCACTTCAAAAGCCTGCGTGCCTGCGTCATATTCATAATCTGCGATCAGGTAAACCGGCGAGCCGTCCAGAATATCCACCGTGCCAAGCGTGTCTGTGGAAGCGATGGAAGAAAGCGGCCGGGCCAGAAGGATACGGCCTTCGCGGTAGTCAATTTCATAATCCTTGCCCTCCACAAGATCATAGCTGTGGAGTGTCAGGTCCTGAATTTTGTCACGGACTTCGACACGGAGTTTCTCACTGCCTTCGATGACCCCGCGAAAGCGCAGGTAATAAAGGGAACCGCCCGTACCGGAAAACTCATTGTGGTCAGCCAGGTGCTTGGATTTCGCGCCAAAGGCCTTGAACGCCCTTTTGGGGTCGCCATAAACCGTGGACTGGGTCGATTCGTAACTGCCCTTAACGCCTGAAAGCGTGCGGTTGTAGGTGGAAAGCTCGGTATCCGTGAAAGCGGTCTTGAAACTTCCGTACTTCACATAAGAACGGTCAAATTCCACGAGGAAATAAAAACGGCTGAGCGTGTCCTGGCCTTCATAATCACGGGTCGAAGCATCCCCGTAAATCGGGTAGTACTGGTCCTGATCAAGATTGGTGAAAAGCGCGTTGCGTTTGTCCGCCGTGTCATAACGCGAACGGAAAAGGAACTTCCCTTTCAGTTTTCCGCGCAGGTTGTAGGCAATTCTGCCGTCTTCGTAAAACCCATCGCGGTACTGGGTGTCGGAAGCCACGCTTTCAAGCGAGCCATTCTCAAAATTGACCCCGAGCTGCTCTTCGCTCAACGCCACCATGAAAAACGTGCTGTCTTTCACCTTGATGTGTTTCTGAACTGTGGTCGTTTCACCGTCACGGTTGGTCGCGCTGATCTGGATTTCTTTTTCACCAGGCGTGGTGTAGATCTCAGTCTTGAACAAACCCGCGGAATCCACTTCCACTGGATGGCCGTTGATCGCGACCTTGTTCTTGGGCAGCGTGCGGCCCTGAATGCGCAGCGTCGGCTTGGCGACCAAAGGAATGCTGCGCTTGCCGTCCCTGAAAATATTGAAGTCGCCGATGGGCGCAATTTCGGGGAGTTTGTTTTCCGCGTCCGGGTCCTGCTTGGAAATAACACGGAAGAAATTAAGCGGGGTCCAGTCCTGCCGGCCTTTGCCGTCATCGACCTTGAACTGATAGGAATAAACGCCGGGCTTCACGATCTGGCCGTTTTCGGAACGGCCGGGCCAGACGACTTCAGCGGGCGGCGTGGAAACGCCAAAGCCGGTCCAGATTTCGCGGCCAAGCTCATCGCGAATTTCAAGGTACCAGCTCTTCACCATCTCCGGATAGTTGATCTTGAAACTGAAAACCGGCTCCTTTTCCAGAACACCGATGCCGACCTTGACGATTTCAGGGTTGATCCTGACGCCCAGGTCCGGCCGGGCCGTATCCAGCGATTGCGTCACTGAAACGGAAAGATCTTTTTCAAAAGCCTCCGGCAGCTCTGAAGGCGGAATATAAACGGCAAAATTGGCCTTACCCAGAATACCGGGAGTGATTTTTACAACGTAGGATTCTTCAGTAATGAATTCCGTGCCTTCGGGGAGGCTGTGGCCGTCAATCTTGACCACATGCCGGCCGGGCCGCACGGCAGGAATATGGTAACGGCCGTGTTCGTCGGTCGTGACAAAAACGCCGTACTCGGTCGCAAGCTGGGCAAAAGGCACGCCCTTTTCAGCGCCGGAGCAGTTTTCTTCCGCGCCCACAAAAACGCAGTCATCCTGCACTCCGTTTTTGTTCACGTCATTGAAAACCTTACCGATGATAGTGCCTTCATCAAAAACCGGGTCCAGCTTGGGCCGTATGGTCACGTGAATGGGCTCAGACACAAACCCGTTTTCCATGCGCGCGAAAATAATAAGCTCATAAGCCTTGCCCGGAACCGCCGCTGAAGTCAGAACTACGGGGATGCCGAAGGCGGTTTCTTCCGTGCCGTTCAGATTGAAATTAAAAATGACCGAACCTTCACGGTTCTGGACCGCGCGGCCGTCAATACCCGACTGATCAGCCTTGATGATCAAACCGTCCTGCGGCTGGATCAGAATTTCGCCCTTGATAGAATCCGCGCTTAAATTGGAAACGCCCAGCGTGACAAGCTTGATGTCACCGGGCTTGACGTCCGCTGTCGCGGGACGCGCTTCGACAAGAAGAGGAAAACCGTTGATGGTGCCGAGCATATCATCAACGTCCATAACGGAAACACCGCCCACGTCCCCTGCCGTTGAAGGCTGAATGCGGATAACAAAAGTGATCTGCCCCGTGCCGGCAGGCGCGGTGCCGCTGACGACAAAACGCTGAAAACCATTCGTGACCGCGGAAATGGAAGTGGTGCTTGCCGCCAGCAAAGCGCCGGCGGAAGTCTGGTACTCAATGCGGATCTGGCCGGCTTCGCCTCCTGTTAAAGCGCTTAGACGAACCAGACCGCTGAAGGCCACGCGGTCGCCATCGCGGGTGGCAGGGCTTGAAACAGTCTGAAACGTAAAAACACCGCCAAAGCCCGCATTCACGGTATTGGGCTCGGAAAGGCGCATGTAGCTGGCACCCTGCGGAGCATCGCCCGCAGTCACGCGTGAAATACCGCGGTTGGCTTCACTGTTCCAGTTACCGTTGCCGACGGTGTCGCCCAGATTGCGTTCAAAATCCGCGTTCTGCAGAAGGTTGAGCGGAGCGGCAAAGGCTTTGGACGCGCAGAAGAAAATGCTCAGCGCGAACAAAGCGACAAAAAAATAATTTTTCCGCATGTTTTCCATTTTTTAATAGCGTCTGCTTGAAAAGTTGACCCCGACACGGAAATCCCAATCGTTGGGAGAAGTTGAGTCCCCTCCGTCGCCGACCTTGGTGTTGTAGGCGCTTCCAATACCGTCGTACTCCGCAAAAATCTTGATCTTGTAAAGCCACTCATTGTCTTTCCAGCGGTAATCACGGAAAGGCATCCAGCGCAGACCCGCGCCCACAAAGTGCCGGTTCTGGAAAGAAAACGCGAACTCGCTGTTGTTAACGTGCTCATACTTCACATAAGGCATCAGCACCAGCTGATCATTGATGGGGTTGGACGGAAGCGGAATACCGGGCAGCTTGACGCCAAGAAGGATGGAAGAGTTCAGGATAAAAGCGTCAAAATCATCTTCGGCCGCGAAGCCCGTGGTTTCAAACGTGTAATTGCCGAAATATTCACCCCAGGTATAGAGGCGGATGTAATCGTCAAAGCTGGTGGGTTCAAGCTCAGAAACAGCGGGAAGGTCCACGCCCCATTCATAGAAAGCGTTGATACCGGAAATAAGGTTGTGGTTCGGGCTGCCTGTAATGTCGCCCTTCAGACCGTAGCGCGTAGCATAAGCGGTGAAAAAGCGGTAGCTCTTGACGAAATCAAGCAGGTGCAGGCTTCCCACCTGGAAATTGCTGAGCCAGGGATTGGCCGCGAACGGCCGCCATTCCAGCCCGGTCAGGACTTTCAGGTTCTGCTTGAAGCCCACGCCGTTGGATTCCAGCGAAGGCGTGAATTCCACAAACGGATCAATAGTGTTAAGCGGAGCGCGGATGCCCTTCAGGACCACGCGGTTGGTCCAGAAGCCGACCTGGGAATTAAAGTGGGAGCTTTCAAAGTTATTCAGACGGAAAGAGGTTTCACCGAAAGACTGCCAGACAATGGGTTCGCCCTGCGGAGATCCCTGAAACGGACCGAAAAGTTCATTGCCGATATCGAGCTGGTCAAAAAGCCGGAGAACAATTTCTTCTTCTTTCTGAAACTGCGCCTTGCGCTCAGCCGTCATGGGCTGAACCTCAACAGGCGTGTAGGCCTTGTCCGCTTCGCGCACCATTTCCTGAAAATTGCCGCCCTGCTTTTCAGCCACGGTCTCAATCGTGGCGACCTGCGCCTGCGCTTCTTCAGCGGATTCAAAAGCCTTGTGCCCCACCCAGTAAATCATCTTGCTGTGGCCGTCATCCGTGGGAACCGCGATGCGCTTCAGAGCTACGCCGTGGTAATCCGCAGTCTCAATATTTTCTTTCACCCATTTCTGCGCATCCTCAAGGCTTTGAAGGCCGGGCACGAAACGGCTGCGAATGACATTCGGCGCGAAGTCTGTGACTACCGCGTACTGCGTGTTGCGGGAGCGGTCCGGCGCCTGGATAAAAACAAGGCCTCCGATGTCGGAGGTTTTATATTTCAGACGCTCATCAGGACGCAGAAAAAACTGCTCCGCGTAAATATTGGGTTTGGGCGCTTCTTTTGGAGCTTCTGCCTTGATGGCTTTGGGAGCCGGAGCAGGTTCGGGTTCCTTCACCCTGGGCTTTTTGACTTCAACATCAGGAACTTTAAGTTCCGCGATTTCAGCTTTGGGAATTTCCGGCTCCGGAGCAAGCGGCTCCTCAAAAGAATTATCTTCAGGGAGATTTTCTTCAGCAGCGGCTTCTTTATAAGATTCTTCGTAAGCCTGGATCGCGGGGGCTTTGGGTTTGGGAACTTCAACAGCGGCTTTTACGGGAGCTTCGGCGGGTTCAGCAAGGTCTTCATCCGCGGATTCCACGGCCGCAGCGGCCGGAACCTGCTTTTTGACCACGGGCTGCGGTTTGGGTGATTCGGCAAGGGGTTCTTCGTCCTGAAAATAATCCAGGCCCGTATCTTCAGCTGCAACGGCCTGTAAAGGCAGGCAGCTGACCAGGACCAGACAAAGAAGAAAACGTTTTTTCATGCCACTTCCCGAGGACCTTCTAAGAGTTTAAAAAAAGTCGGCAAATAAATAAGCATCAATCGATGCCCAAAACCTGCCGCATGTTGAAAAATCCGCTTTTCCTTTTGGTGATAAATTTCGCGGCGCGAAGGGCACCGCCGGCAAAAGCTTCGCGCGAGCTGGCGAAATGGCTGAGCTCGATACGCTCGCCGTCCCCCAGAAAATACACCGTGTGGTCGCCGACCACGTCACCGCCGCGAAGGCCAAAAACGCCGATTTCGCCGCGGGGTCTGGCTCCGACTTCCCCTTCACGGCCGTAAACCACGTCCTTCTTGAGGTTCTTCTTGCGTGTGGCCGCGATGACTTCAAGGAGTTTCATGGCCGTACCGCTCGGAGAGTCTTTTTTCATCCGGTGGTGAATCTCCGAGATTTCAACGTCATAACTCTCGTCCAGGGCCTTTGCTGTTATTTCGGCAAGACGAAACAAAAGGTTCACGCCCACGCTCATATTGGGAGACTGGACAATCCCGATCTTTGAGGCGGAGCGTTTCAGGGAAGCAATGGCTTTTTCGTCCAGCCCCGTGGTGCCGAGAACATAAGCGGTTTTGGTGCGCAGGGCCGCATTCAGGTAAAAAGGCATGGCGGAAGGATGCGTGAAATCAATCAGGACGTCCGCCTCTTTGAGGGCAATACTGCAATCATGGGTCAACGGAACCCCAAGAGGGTCACTGACTCCCAGGACCCGGCTGAGGTCTTCCCCCAGCAGATTGCAGGACTCGCTTTCAAGCGCGCCCGTGATTTCAAAATCCGAATCACGCAGGGCAAGAGACAGAATCATCTTTCCCATGCGCCCCGCGGCTCCCGCGACAGCAAGCCTGATTTTTTTTACTGATGCTTTTTTCATGTTTATTTTCCGCGGCTTCCGGTCAGGCGAAGGCTCTTTAAAACATCCGCCAGCTTTTTGCGGTTTGCAGGATTCATTTCACACAAAGGCGCGCGAAACTCGGCTTTGATCTTCCCCATAAGTTCGAGGGCGGTCTTGACCGGGATCGGATTGGTCTCGATAAACAGAACTTTGTTGAGCTCATGAAGCTCACGGTGAACCGCCAGGGCTTCTTCAAACTGGCCGCGAAGGGCAAAATGCACCAGATCACGCACATGAGAAGGCGCCACGTTGGCCGTAACGGAAATAACGCCGCGCGCGCCCACTGAAATCATGGGAAGGGTCAGCGGATCATCCCCCGAAATAACCGTGATGTCGCAAAGGTTCAGAATCTGATCCACCTGGTCCAGACTGCCCGCAGCTTCCTTGATGGCCACGATATTGTGGATCTTGGAAAGCCGCGCCACTGTGGCCGGAGCCATGGAAACACCGGTGCGGCCGGGAACATTGTAAAGAATAATGGGAATATCCACTTTGCCCGCAAGGTAGGAATAATGGCGGTACAGACCTTCCTGCGTAGGCTTGTTGTAATAAGGCGTGACCACAAGAACGCCGTCCGCCTTCGCTTTTTTGGCGTGCACCACAAGGCCAAGCGCTTCAGCTGTGTTGTTGGAACCCGCACCGCAGACAACCGGAACGCGGCCGCCGACATAATCCACCACAAAAGACATCATCCAGCGGTGCTCCGCGTGAGACATGGTTGCGGACTCGCCCGTGGTTCCGCACGGAATAATAATGTCCGTGCCGTTCTTGATTTGAAAATCAATAAGACCCTTCAGCGCCTTCTGGTCAATTTTACCGCCGCGAAACGGAGTGACCAGGGCAACCATGGAACCTTCGAACCTCACTCTATGATGGCTCATACCGAAACCTTTCCTTCAAAAACAAAATTAGCCTCGCCCTCAAGCGTGACTCCGGTGAGTTTTTCACCGTTCTTTTTAAAATTAACCACGAGAATCTCTCCGCCTTTTGTATGAACATTGACAGGCGCTTTCACATTTCCCGCAAGGCAGGAAAGAATCGCCGAAGCCGTGGAGCCGGTACCGCAGGCCAGCGTTTCATTTTCAACGCCCCGCTCATAAGTGCGCACATGAATATCACGCGGACCTTTGACTTCCACAAAATTTACGTTTGTGCCCTTGGGCTTGAACTGTTCGTGAAAGCGGATCGCGCGGCCGAGTTTTTCGACATCAATCTTTTCAAGGCCCTGCACAAAAATGACCGCGTGCGGAACGCCGGTGTTTAAAAAAGAATAATGCAGCCGGTGGCCCATGACCTGGATTTCAGACCGCATTTTCAAGCCTGTGGGATTGACCAGCTGAACACTGACGCGCGCGCCCTTTTTAATCTCGGCCTGGATGGTTCCGGCCATGGATTCAAAACTGAACTTTGAGGGGTACCCCATTTTTTCGCGCGCAAAGCGTGCGATACAGCGAAAACCGTTTCCGCAGGCTTCAGCCTCAGACCCGTCAGAGTTGATGATCCTCATCCTGAAATCCGCCTTGCGGGAGTTTTCAAAAAGAAGGACTCCGTCCGCGCCGATTCCGGTATGAAACTCGCAGAACCTGCGGGTCCATTTAAGCGGGTTTTTTAAAATACCTTTCCGGTTGTCCACGACAATAAAGTCATTTCCGGAGGCGACCATTTTGGTAAAAGGTAATGTATTCATGGAAGGCGCCTATTCTACCCGGAGAAGCCGGACCTGTCACACAAAAAATGCCCCCTAAACCCAAGCGGGAAAAGGGCTAGCGTGGCCCGCCGGGGCTAATAGCGCCGCTGTACGGCCGGAGCGGCCAGCCCAAGGGTGCTGCGGTTGCGGTCCAGCGTCTCCAGACGCGCGATCCGCTCAGGGGTTGGCGGGTGGGTACTGAGAAAAGCGGGAACATTCCCCCCCTGGCTGACCTGCTGAAGCTTTTTGAAAAACCGGATAAGACCATCCGTTTTGAACCCTGCCCGGCCCAGAAGCTCATATCCAACCTGGTCGGCGGCCAGCTCATCCTCGCGGCCATAGCGGGTCAGAATACTCTGCTTGGCCAGCTGAAGGGAAAACTGCTTGAGCTTGGACTGGTTCTCCTTGAAGAGCAGCTGCGAAAGATATTCCACGCCATACTGCCGGGAAATACCTTTGGCCGGATGGCGTTCATAGGCATGTCCGATTTCATGTGCGATCACGCCCGCAAGTTCATCGCGGTCGCCAGCGGCCAGAGAAAGCAGGCCCGTATGCACGTAAATGGTTCCTCCCGGAATGGTAAACGCGTTGGGTGTGGGGTCGTCCACCACATAAAATTTGTAATTGTAGTCCTTGCGCGGAAGCGCGGAGACCAGCTGATTTCCGATCTGGCGAACCGTCTGCTCCTGCGAAGTACCGGACTGGATTTTCATTTCCTTGGAAACCTGGGCAGCGACCTGCGCGCCGATCTGGGATTCCTCGGCAGGGCTGACAATGTTAAATCCCTGGATCAGCGGCTCCACGTACGCGCATCCGCCGGCAAACGGTAAAAGGCAAAAAAGGACAGAAAGTAATTTTTTCATGGTATCTCCCGGAGAAGTAATCTAGAGCACAGACGAAGGCAGGTCAAAACTTATTCATTCGGATAAGGCACGATCAGCTTGCGGATATCATCATTCTGAAGCGTCAGGCTCCCCAGCAGAGTCCCAACGATAATGTAAACCTGCCGCCTTCCCAGCACGGGCCGGACCAGACGGATGCGCTTGCCGTCCAGCGCCCAGATGTCTACATATCCCCGCTTTTTGGTGGCAGGCCTCAAATTTTCAGTTTTCCACTTATCGATTTTGCTGCGGAGAATGGTGGTTTTAACCATAAACTCGGAAGGGCCCGTAACTTCCTCTTCCGTGATATTGACCTTGAGCGCGTGCCGGACCCAGGCAAACCAGAAAGCGGCTTCCAGAAGATTGAGGATAATACCAAGAGCAACAATCAGAATAAAATAAAGGTTCATGACCGCGTAGAAAATAAGAAGGCAGACATCCGTGAACAGCATGATGTCAAAAAGAAACCGCAAACGCGGACGAAATTCCTGGGGCTCGCCTTTAGAACTCATAAACTATGTATCGGCCCTGAGAACGTCTTTTTCGATGTCTATTTTAAGGGCCTCAGCCACAGCCTCCCCCATTCTCCGGTAGGCCGGAAGATCGGGATGCAGCCCTTCCGGAGAACCGGAAAGCTTTCCGGGCCTGGAAGGATCTTCAACTGCCCGGTAAGTGTCGCAAAAAAGAAATTTTTCGGCCGCCGCATTCGCGCGGATCCACTCATTGACTTCACGCATGCGGGCAAAAACGCGCGGCGTCATCTCATCATAAGGAAGAACCGTACAGGCCATGACGCGTATGCCGTTTTGACGGGCCAGCGCGTACATAGCCTTGAGATTCCTGATAATTGCAGCCGGCTCCTCGCCCTGATAAAGATCATTCACTCCCCCGAGAATAATAACCAGTCCGGGCTTGTGGTCCAAAACATCGCTCTGGAACCTTTCCAGCATCTGGTCCGTGCGCTCGCCATTAACGCCACGGTTCAGAATTTCCCAGTCAGGGAAGCTTTTCTTCAGCCAGAAAGAATACTGCGCTTCGGGGTTCCCGCGGCCGTCCGGAGGGACTTCGGCAGGCGAACGAAAAAAAGGCGTTCCCGCGGTTGTGGAATCCCCCATGGCAACGACTTTCAGGGGCGCCGCCCGCAGAGATGCTGCCGGAAAAATAAAAAGGAGAGCGATAAAAAAAACAGAGCTGAAGACGCCGCGCTTTCCGGCGCCCGGGAGCAAAAGATCAAGCAGGCTCATCTTCGGCGGTCCAGCGCCGCATCCAGGCTGAAGTAAAAAACTGGGCCTTGCGCCCTTCGGGGAAACCGGACTTTTCAAAAACTTCCTGGGCCGCGCGGGCTTCACGAACCATCTGAAACCAGAACGGATCCGTGCGGCGGCTTTCAAGGTTCGGGGAAGTTCCTTCAGTCCTGGCTTTCACGGTCTGGATATAAAAAAGGTTCTGAAACTTCAGCGCTGAAAGCCAGTGCTCATGAAACTCTTTCAAACTCTCAGGAACCGACGTGTTTTCTGAAGAAGCCTGCAGTACCGTCTGACGCTGAAGATAAAAACCCAGCGCAGACTGAACATAGCGCGCGGGATGAGCGGACTTCAGGACCGCGTCCATGTTTTCCCGGTTGGTAATAGCTTCCCGCATCCAGCTTTCCCAAGTCTGCAGGTAATAAGCATTTTCATCATCCTGAGGCGTCTGAGATTCCCCGCCCGACGGCAGGGCTTCCGGAAGGTCCTGGGTTGAAGCCGCGGGCCAGTAATTCTGTCCCACTCTGTGATGACGCAGGCGTTCCACAAGGTCCTGATATTTTTTACCGACAGAAAAAGGAGGCAGGCTCAGGATAAATCCCGTACCCGCGAACAAAAGCAGCGCGGCGATCATGCGCCTGCTTGTTTTCCTGCGGGAAGAAACAGCGAGCTCCTCACCGATGGATTTCCGGAAAGCGCGCGAAACCTCCCCTGTCATCCAGAAGCCGTGGTAATCGGGGCAGGCGTTGACAAGAACTTCAAGGTAAGGAAGCATCTGCCGGGTCAGGGGTTTGCTGCACTTCGGACAGATCCCCGGGGCCTCTTTTTCGGGGCGTTCAAATGAGAAAACCTCAGAGAGGACACGGCGGAGATCTTCAAGGACCCCCCGCTTCAAAACCGTATGGACTTCGTCGTATTGGCGTTTTTCAAACCACATGGCAAATCTCCTTGTTAATTTTAACACATCAGGGAGAGATGCGGCGAAGGGAAACAGGCTTTAGACGGGTTTTTTCTCTGCCCGGGCGTCGAAAACCTCATGACGCACGGTGTTTTTACCGCCGTTCTTGGCGGCATACATCAGGCCGTCGGCGGCCTGAAGAAGGCTTTCAACAGAGGCGGGAGCGTCCGTACAGGTCACAACACCAAAACTCAAGGTCGTGGGCCAGCCCTGCGCGTTCAGGGCATTCAGCAGGATTTTCTGGATGCGGGCCACGGCCAGCCTGGCGGCCTCATAGTCTGCTTCAGGCATCAACAGCCCAAACTCATCACCTCCGAGACGCGCGCACATATCGGTGTTGCGGATATTCTTCAAAAGCGCTTCGGCCAGCGCACGCAGCAGGCGGTTTCCGGTCTGGTGACCGTAATGATCGTTGATGGATTTAAAACCGTCGCAGTCAAAATAAGCGAAACTCAGCGGCCGCTGGTAACGCCGCGCGCGGCGCAGTTCAACTTCCGCGAGCTCAAAAAAAGCCTGGCGGTTGGCCAGGCCGGTCAGAAAGTCCCTGCGCGCGAATTTTTTCTCCCGCTCCAGATTCTGGAGAATCCAGACCAAAGAGCTGAAAAACAGAAACCGCATGGTGGTGTTGACCAGCGCGATCCATGGCGCGGTTTGATAGCCGATCCATTCCAGGTCCGTGAAGGCCCAGGCGATGGTACATGCAAGCACCGCGAACATTCCCGAACGGACGCCGGCGGCATGCGTCACCATGAAAATCGGGATCAGATAGAAGATTGAAAAACCGAATTGATGTCCGGTGGAAGTTTCGGCAAAAGCCACCAGCAGGACAAACAGGTAGCCGAGAATCGTGAGAAAAGCCCTGGAATACCGCGGGCCTTTTCTGCCCGGAACGGTTTTCCCGGCTCTTTCCAGCCTGGCCCTCAGAAGCGCTTTTACCATAATCTATAAATCGGCCTGCGGGCTGTTTTTATAAAGCCCAGAAGCAGAGCGCGGTGATACCCGCCGAATACAACGCGGAAAGCGCCAGAATACGGCCTGAGACCTTCAGGGCCGCGGCGGAAAGAAGAGAGTCCGCGGGTTTGGTCCTGCCGTCAATCTGGCTTTGCCTGACTGCGGCCAGCAGAACGCATGTCCGGTTCTTGGCCTGAAGCAAAAGCAGGGT
>CAZIQJ010000039.1:0-13246 GCA_964541285.1 uncultured bacterium
GTGAACGGAAAGATCATTTTTCTGGGCTCCAGCGCTTCAGGCCTTAAAGACCTGCGCGCCACGCCGCTTAACCCGGTCAGCGCGGGTACGGAAATCCATGTTCAGCTGACGGAACAGGTCCTGACCGGAGAATTCCTGAACCGGCCCGACTGGGCACCGGGCGCGGAAACAATTTACCTGATCGCGCTGGGGCTTTTTCTTGTCCTTCTGCTTCCGCTTTTTGGCGCGCTGTGGTCCGCAGTCATTGCCATGGGCATGACGGCCGCGGCCTGCGCTGTCTCCTGGCAGGCCTTCACGCGCTTTCATCTTCTTTTTGATCCGGTCATTCCCTCGCTGGCCTGTCTTTTGATTTATCTGGCTGTTTCCCTGCTGAATTATCTGAAAACTGAAATGGACAGAAAGCAGATCCGCGAAGCCTTCAGCCGATACCTCTCCCCTGAGCTGGTCAAGCAGCTGGCGAACCGGCCCGATCAGCTGCGGCTGGGCGGCGAGATGAAAGAAATGACCGTGCTGTTCGCGGACATCCGCGGATTCACGGCGCTTTCTGAAAAATACACCGCGCAGGAACTGACGCATTTCATGAACAGCTTTCTGACGCCCATGACGGACATCATTCTGAAGAACAAAGGCACCATCGACAAATACATGGGCGACTGCATCATGGCGTTTTGGAACGCGCCTCTCGAAGAACCTGCGCACGCAGCCAATGCGTGCCGCGCGGCCGTGGAAATGCTGGAGACCCTTCAGACCTGGAACCGGCAGAAGTCATCAGAAAAAAACTTTTCTCCGGTCCAGCTTGGTATCGGCATCAATACGGGACGCTGCTGTGTAGGCAACATGGGGTCTGACCAGCGCTTCGATTATTCCGTACTTGGCGATGACGTGAACCTGGCTTCCAGAATTCAGGGGCTTTCCGCTCTGTACGGAGCTTTTGTAGCTGTCGGAGAAAACACCTGGAAAGCCGTGGAAAAAGACTTCGCGGGTTTTGAAGCTGACAAAATCAAGGCCAAAGGCAAAACAAAACCGTCCACGGTCTATGTCATAGCGGGCGGGAAAGAATTAAAAGAATCTTCGTCTTTTATTTCTTTTGAGAAAACTTTTTCGGAAATGCTGGAGGCCTGCAGAAAAAAGGACTGGGCAAAAGCGGAAGAAAAACTAAACGCCTGCACGCCGCCTGAAAACTGCCTTCTTGAATGGAACACTCTGAAAGAGACCTACCGCGAAAGACTGAAGACCTGCAGAACCCGCCCGCCGGAAACGGATTGGGACGGCGTATTCATCGCCGCTTCGAAATAATTCCTTATCTCTTCCCGCTGTTTTAGAATCCGGTTATGAAGATACCCGCGGATCCGTAACCCCGCCCCCGGAAAGCGTGTTTCCAGCGTCCACCTGACTGAAGGTATGCGCCGCCACCAGGCCGGGTTCCCCGTCCTGATTCACAAGATTGACCCTGATCGTGGCCGGCCCGCTGCAGCTTGAGCAGGTTCCGCTGCTGAAATTCACGTTGTCCGAAAAAGACGCCAGGTCCGAACCCGAGGAAAAATTATGCTCCGGCAGCAGGTAAGTCGGATTCCCGCTGTCCAGCGTAGCGTCAATACGGGATTTGGTTCCGTTGCCGCCCGCCCGGCGAGCGCCAAAATCAATTTCATAATAAAAATCGTAATGCTTGCCTGAAGACGGGCCGCCATTACGCAAAAGCGTCACATTAAGCTGGGTGTAGTTGAAAACTCCGGTTTGAATCCGGCGAAGATCATCAAAGCGGGCAATGCCGTCACGTATGCGCGTTGAAGTCGCTTCGGACTGCGAAGCCTTTTCAATTTCCGAAGAAAGCTTCTGCGCGAGACGCCCGGATTTTCCAAACTGCCCAAGAGGCCCTTTGGCGCCAGCCTTGTTCTGCCCTGCCTGATTGGTAGGCGATCCTTCAAAATTTTCTTCTCCCGGCTCATTTCCGCCGCCAGGGCTGCGTGTCACAGGAGGTTCGAGCTGCGAAGTAATGTCCTGAAGCTGCTCAACCGGAACCTTGAAAGGCTGGACAGGCGGGACCTGCTCGCCTTCAATGACGGTGCCGAAGCCGGGCCGGACAACACGGACCTGCCTGACTTCATTGCCCACCGGATTGCTGACCACGATCTGCCCGATCCTGTGGTTGGTATTTGTCTGCGCTCCGGGGCCAAGCAGAATCACCGTGGAACGCATGCCATCGACTTTACCCGTGACGATGGTGCCGCGGATACCAATGGTGCCGGAAGGCAGTTCGACTTTCATGTCGTCCGGTTTTTTACGCGCGATCTTGCCCGTCACAAAACGAAAAACACCTTTGACCACTTTGGCGTTTACTTTTCCCGCTTCAGTCGCGGGATCGTAAACAAATTTATCAATAATAATGGCGCTGCTGGGCCCGATGGTAAAAACGGTCTCGTCCAGAAGCAGGATCTGGAGGTTACTGTCCGCGTCGGTCGAAATCGTGTCGCCGAGATAAATCGGCTCGCCGCTCTGGACAATACGCCCAACCTCGCCGGGCTTCTGAATGGTAACCGCGCCTTTAAAAGCCGCCACAACACCGATTTTCGCGGCATCCGCGGCAGGAAGAACCAATGAGGGAACTGCAGGAACAGCAGCCGCGGAGACGCTCTGGGAAAACGCAAAAATAAACGCAAGAACAAGGCTTGTATGACGTGTTTTCATGATAAACCCCTTCTATACAGGACGCTATAAGGCTATTACATTAAGTATAGCTCTATCCCGGCGCGGCGCAATAAGGGTACTGGGAATATTTAAAGATCTTTAAGCGCTTTAAAAACTAGGGTTCAGGGAAGATTCTAGATCGGGTCGCGGCCGTCCGTAATGCTGTCACCCGTAAAAGTGTTGGAAGCGTTTGTGACCGAAACCTCGTGCGCCGCGCTGCTGGCAATGACGCCGCCTTCATTGACCAGGGCCACGGTGACATCCGCAGTGCAAACCGAACAGGCTCCGGACCCCATAACGTTGTCGTAAAAGAAAACCGCGGGTCCGTCTCCGGAACCAAAGGGTTGAGCGTCCAAAGCGTACTGGGTCGAACCGCCTACGTCCGCAATGACTTTTGAATTTCCGCCGCCCACGGTCCGCGCGCCAAAATCAATTTCAAACGTAAAATCGTAGCTGTTGGTCGGATTATTGTTCACGTCAAAAAGATCCACGCCGCTTTCCGTGTATTGAAATTTTCCGCTCTGCACGCGTTCAAGCTCATCAAAAAAAGTAACGCCGTCTTCAATGTCTTCCGCTTCCTCCAAAGCTTCCTGGGCCGCGCGTTCCGTTTCCCCGTTCAGCTCTCCGATAAAAGCGTCCACATCACCGGATAATTCCGCGGATTCACCGCCCGCCGCGGTATCCTGCCCCGCCTCTTCAGACGCGCTTTGCCCGCCGGCTCCAGCGCCCGAGTCTTCGCCTCCGGCCGAAGAATCTTCCGCCGCGGGCTGCAGCCCTCCGCTCATCCTGGCCAGTTCAGATGCCGGAACCTCAAAAGGGGCCGTCGGAGCCGAGCCAGGACCGTCAATGGTGCTGCCAAATCCTGCGCGGGTGACTGTGACCTTTTCGGTCTTGCCGCCCACCTCATTGTTCAGCGTGATCTGTCCCACACGGTGCGTGGTGTTTGTTCTGGCGCCAGGCCCCATAAGCACCACCGTGGATTTCGACCCCACGCTTTCGCCAAGAACAATGGTGCCGCGGATACCGATACTGCCGGAAGGCAGTTCGACTTTCATATCATCCGGCTTTTTACGCGCAATTTTTCCGGTCACAAAACGAAAAACGCCCTTAACGACCTTGGCCTCGACTTTTCCGTTGTCCGTGGCAGGATCATAAACAAACTTGTCGATCACAATGGCGCTGTTCGGCCCGATGGTAAAAATAGTTTCATCCAGAAGAAGGATCTGCAGCGCGCCTTGCTCATCAGTTGAAACCATATCGCCCAGATAAACCGCTTCACCCGACCGCACGATTTCACCGACTTTTCCCGGCTTCTGAATCGTGACGGATCCCTTGACCGCGGCCACCACACCGATCTGGCCCGCATCCACCGCCGGCGGCGCGGGAAGAAGCGCGGCGGGAGCCGCCTGAGCAGGCGCAAGATTAGCTGATAAAAATACAGCGGTTACAAGAAAAACACGCAGTTTCATCAAAACTCTATTCTCTTGGTAAACAGCGTCTGGACTTTGTGGTTGGTGTACGTGTAATTGGTGATCGTGGAAAGCGAGCGGTAATATTCATAACTGACCGTTGCGGTAATGTCCTTGAGCGGGCCGGGAAGTATCTTGCCTATCAAAAGCGTTGTCAGCGGCGCCCCGTAGGTCAGGCGGTAGCGCAGGTTCACGTCTTTGCGGACCAGGCTGGCAACAGCTTTGTCTGGAATCTGGTAATAATCAAAACCGTTGTCGATGGAGTTCAGCAAAAACTGCCCCTTGCCCAGAAGCCAGGAGTGAAAAACGCGAAGGATCAGGCGGTTGTAGTCTTCGTAATCCTCACGCGCGTTCTTGCGCGCGTAGACGATGCCGCCGCCGACGCGCATGTCCTTTGGAAGCGCGTAAACCGCGCCGTTGGTAAACGAAACTTCCCAGCCGTCACGCACGCGCGCGCTCTGGATTTCCTCAATAGGAAGATAGTCCTGATGCTCCATGCGGAACGCGGAAGTCAGGTTGAGCTTGGGCGTCAAATCACGGCTCAACTCAAAATTTCCCGCCTTGGTCCGCAGATAATTTTCGCGGGAAAGAAAAATATGGGAGCCTGAATAGCTGGGCGTGAAATTTGCAAACCGGTTTTTCAAAACCGCCCCGAAATCATATTGAAAGGAGCTGAGGTCCAGGTTGTCCACCTGGGTCTGTTCCTGCTGGAAATATGTAAAATTGCCAAACACCTGGTGCCCGGCCTGAAAACCCAGGTCATGCGCGGCTTCGATGCTGGTGATATTCAGGAAATGGGTGTCGTGCCGGCGCCCCGTGGAACCGCGCACCGTGTTGATCGGAAAATCCGCGAAAAGAACACGCTTGGAAGACGGCGATGAATTGCGGTTGGAGTCATAGCCAAACCCGTTGCTCTGGGTCAGCGCAAGCTGGGTTTTTTTCTTCCTGCGCTTGATGGCTTTCTGGTAAACCGCGACTTCCGCTTTGAGGTTTCCGGGCAATTCCACCTTCTGCAGCTTGGCCAGCTCAGCTTCCGTCTCGGTCAAATTATCCAGACGAAAAAGAACGACCGCGTAAAAAAGACGGACTTCGTGGAGTTCGGGATGCACGATCAGGATACGTTCCAGCGCGCCGGCCGCGCCCAGAAGATCGTTTTTTTTGACCTGCTGCTGCGCGTAACGGAAGTTAAGCGCGACATCGTCAGGCCGCTGCAGAACATCGGCAAAAGAAACTTCGCCGGATTTCAGCAGGTTCTTTTCTCCTGCCTGCTGCGCCGCGGCTACGGCTTTTTTCTGGGCCGTTGTTTCCCTGCGGACCACCAGCCTGGGCTCATTCAAATCCTCGGCACGGGCCTGTACAGGCAGCAACAGAAGAAAAATCAAAGAGATTGCGCCGGTTTTCCTGCTCATGACTCCTTTAAAATCAGGTTGAGGGGCATCAGTTGTATATCGGCATTAAGAGGCTGATTTTAAAGCACTTAAAACTTCTTCCCTGACCCTCGGGTCTTCCTCATTTTCCAACACTTCCCGGAGCAAAGCAAGCGTTTCGGGGGTGGCCAGCCTGCCCAGAGCCCAGGCAGCGTGAAGCCGGACCAGCCAGGCCGGGTCGGCCAGGCCCTTTTTAAGGTATGGTATTGCTTCCGGCCTGCCGGAATTTCCAAGCACCACGCAGGCATTACGCAGCATTTGTTTGCGCCCGGCGCGCAAAAGCGCGGTGCCGGAAAATTTCTTCTCATACTCCGCGTTCGAACGGATTTCAAAAAGCGAATCAAGGTTCAGGTCAGGGCCTGCGCCCGAGGATGGCTGAAACTCGGGCCACCCCGTTATTTTTGACTTGGAAGTAAAAGGACAGACCTCCAGACACTCATCACATCCAAAGACCCAGTCCTTGATCTGCGGCCGGAGTTCGCGCGGAATCACGCCCTTGTGCTCAATCGTCAGATACGCGATACAAAGCCTCGCGTCCATTTCATAATCCTGATTGAGCGCGCCGGTGGGACAGCGCGTCTGGCACTTGCTGCAGGTTCCGCAGTCTCCGGTGTCAGGCGCGTCTTCTTCCAGATCAAGGTCGGTGATGATTTCAGAAAGAAACATCCATGGTCCGTACTGCCGGCTGAGCACCAGCGTGTTTTTTCCGAAAAATCCAATGCCCGCCTGACGCCCCATCCATTTTTCCGGGACCGGCTGAATGTCCACACATGACTCAGCGCGCAAAGGCACGCCCAGGACCGAGCGGATTTTTTCAATCAACAGCAGGTGCTTCTGCCGGATGATCTGGTGATAATCCAGACCCCAGGCGTATCTTGCCACGCGCCCTTTCATGGCCCCCGGCTCCGGATGCTCTCCTGCGTAATAATTCACACCCAGCACAATAACGGAACGCGCGGCCTGAAAGTTTTTAAAAAAATCTTCCCGGCGCCTTTCAAACTCTTCCAGGTATTTCATGGAGCCGTGGCGCCCGGACCGGGTCCATTCGCTCAAGGCTTTACGCCCGCCGTCCGCATGCCTCAGCAGCGTAATACCGGCCTGGTGAAAACCAGCCTCCAGAGCCAGGGCCTTGATCTGTGCGGAAATGTCTTTCATGGAAGGAAATCAGCCGGCGCGCAGGACGCGAACGGAGGAAGGACGAATAAAAATATCTTCACCTTCTTTAAAGCGGTGGTTTCTGAGAAAGGAGAGGACCTTTTCAGCTTCTTTTGAAAAATCACTATGGGCCATTTCCTGGCCTTCAAATTTCGGCCCCTCAAACTGAAGCGCGGCCGCGGCAATCCTGATTCTCGCTTTTTCAAAACCTTCCCTGGACGCAACGCGGCTGATGACTCTTTCCCTGACATCCGCAAGGACCTTGGCCGGCATTCCGGCAAAAAGCACGCCGATCAGCCCGGGTTCCAGGACCGTCATGACGTCCGAAAGCCGGAAGATTCCGGAAAGTTCCCGCTGAATGGCTTCTGAGTCAACACCGCTGATGCGGATAAGCGCCAGCGTCTCTTCCCAGGAGGGATTGCGGAAATTTCGGTAAAGGCCTTCCATGCAGCGCTTGAAGAAAAAATCCGGAGAATAATGCATTTGCGGCGAAGGCATTTCGCCGTCAATAATTTCCGCGGCATCGAACACATCCGCCTGCTCAAAGTGGACCATATAGCTTTTGACCGTGCCCGCTTCTTCAGAACTCAGCCGGCTCAAAAAGTCCGGAACAGGACCAAGCTTCACATGGTTCTTGCCGCCGTTTTTGACTTCGTAAAGAGCCTGGTCCGCGGATTGAATGACCCGAGCCATGCTCTGAACCAGAAAAATTTTCTGTTCCTCCTGGCTCCTGAACTGCTTTTCCCGCACGCCTTCGGGAACGGGCGGCTCCACGCCTGAAATCCCGATGCTGACCGTGACCTTGATCTCACGGTTTCCGGATTTCATGGGATTGGCTTCAATGGTTTTCCTCAAGCGTTCACAGATCATGGCTGCCTCGGAAACATGCGTGGCCGGAAAAAGGATAACGAACTCTTCCCCGCCAAAACGGCAGGCCAGATCATAAATACGGGCGTTGCGCTGGATCAGGCTGCCAATGTGCCGGAGAATGCGGTCGCCTGTCTGGTGTCCGTAACGGTCGTTGACGCTTTTAAAAGAATCAATATCGATCATGGCCAGGCTGAGGGCCTGTTCTTCACGCTTCCGGAACTGAAGGGAAAGCTCCTGGATAAAACGGTGAAAAAAATAGCGCCGCTGTTTCAGGCCGCTGACAGGGTCTGTCGTAGCCAGGAAAAACAAGTCCTTGTGCTGGCGGAAAGCCTTGTGCCGGAAACGCTCAAAGCTGAGGGATGTTCCAAAGAAAACAATCATAAGCAAAAAAGCCTGCAGCATTAAAGGCCATTCCAGAAAAGCGTCCAGTTTCAGGAATCCGATGCTGAAAAAATAAGGCATGTAGTAAATAAACATGGAAACAAGGGCCTGCTTCCATGGCAGCGGAAAAAGCAGGAGAAAAATACCGCTCATGATGTGAATGCCCGCAAGATAAGGTTCGGGAGAAGGCGCGAGACAGGCCATGACAGCCAGCTGAAGGATCACAAAACCCGAAACACCCCATACCGCGGCCAGATGCCATGGCCCCGGCCATTTTTTCCAGAACGCAAAAGCCACAAACGCAGCAGCCGGAACCGTGGAAAAACGAAGAAGAAAAAAAAGCGGAATATTTCCGGGCGCAAAAAGCCAGTCATAGGCATGGCACAAAAGATAAAGGGGGAAAACGATCAGAAGACCCACGCGGAAAAAACTGGTGCGGATCTGGCTTTTAACCTCTTCGCTGTAGCGGATCATGCTCATTTTACAAGTCTACCCCATGCCCGCCGGAAGGACAAAGGCGGACAATCTCGCAGCGGGCGCAGTCAGGCTTGCGCGCGGAGCAGCGCTGCCTGCCGTGACGGATGATTAAATGCGAGTAATCCGTCCATTCCTTTTCAGGAACAAGCGCCATAAGCTCATACTCCATTTTGACCGCGTCGGTTTTTGAAGAAAGGCCAAGGCGCTTGTTCAGCCTCAGCATGTGCGTATCGACCGGCATGCCCGGAATACCGAAAGCGTTCCCAAGAACAACATTGGCGGTCTTTCGGCCCACGCCCGGAAGGCCATGAAGCGCTTCCATGCTGCGCGGCACTTCCCCGCCAAAATCCTGCACGATCTTTCGGGCCGCGGAAATAATATTTTTCGCCTTGTTCTTGTAAAAGCCGGTGGAACGGATAATCGCCTCAAGCTCTTTGGGATCAGCCTCGGCATAATCCCGCACACTCCGATATTTCCGGAAAAGCGCGGGGGTCACCATGTTGACCCTTTTGTCCGTGCACTGCGCGGAAAGAATGGTCGCGGCAAGAAGCTCCATAGGAGTCGAATAATCAAGCTCGCACCGGACCTCCGGATAGACCTTCCTCAGGCGGCGTATGATCTTCAGTATCCGGCCTTTCCTGGCTTCGGTCTTTTCTCTCATGCCTTTATTATAGAAGAACCGGCGCATAGTAAACAAGCGTGCGGATTCCCCTTGATTTCGAGGCGAATTTCCGTTAATTTCAAAAATCATGAAAGTTGAAGCGCTTCCCAGAATCAGCACCAGCCACGAACCGCACAAAATGCGGGCCGTTATTTTCAACAGTCACGGCTCTCCTGAAGAACTCCAGTATACGTATGTCGACACGCCCAAACCAAAACCTCATGAGGTTTTAGTCAAGGTCAGGGCCGCGGCCCTGAACCATCTGGACATCTGGACCCTCATGGGCATGCCCGGCGTCAAGATCAGCATGCCGCATATCCTGGGCTGTGATGTTTCCGGCGAAGTCGTGGAATACGGCTCCAAGGTCAAAAAGCGTTTTAAAGGCCCGGTCATCGCCGCGCCCGGCGCTTCCTGCGGAAAATGCGCCCATTGCAAAAAAGGCTGGGACAGCCTGTGCGACCATTATCAGATCACGGGTTTTCAGGTCAACGGCGGTTATGCCGAATTTGTTGCCGTGCCCGCGGAAAATATCATCCCCGTCTCCTCCCGATGGAGCTTTGAGGAATGGGCCTCGGTTCCCCTTGTATTCCTGACCGCGTGGCATATGCTGGTCACACGTGCCCGGCTCAAAAAAGGCGAAAAGGTCCTGATCCACGCGGCCGGAAGCGGAATCGGAAGCGCCGCTATCCAGATCGCGAAATACCTGGGAGCCTTTGTCATCACTACGGTGGGCCGTGATGAAAAAATCAAAAAAGCCAGGGCCTTGGGCGCGGATGAAGTCATCAATTACGAAAAAAAAGATTTTGCCGACGAAGTCACACGCCTGACCCGCGGCCGCGGAGCGGAAGTTGTCTTTGAACATATCGGCCCCGCGACTTTCCCCAAAAGCGTGGCTTGTCTGGCGAAAAAAGGACGTCTGGTTACCTGCGGCGTTACAAGCGGTCCCATGGTCCAGCTGAACCTTCGTTTCATTTTCGCGCGCCAGCTTTCCATTTCCGGGGCCTACATGGGCGGGAACAAGGAGCTTCGAAAAGTCATCCAGCTGCTTGAAAAGAAAAAGCTCCGGCCTGTGGTCGACAAGGTCTTTCCCCTCCGGGAAGCCAAAGAAGCCCTGGAACGCATGCAGCGGCGCGATAATTTCGGCAAAATCATCCTGGCGCCCTGACGCGCCGCCCGCCGCCATGACTCACTCAAGGACCCACCTTTCAGCCATTATTTCCATGACTAAAGCCTCTCTGGCTTTTTCCTTCATGGCCCTTTGCGTCAAACTGGTCAGCCGTACCCTGCCCAGCCTGGAAGCGGTTTTTTTTCGCAGCCTGATCGGCACGGTCATGATTGTCATGGTCATGAAATGGAAGCGCGTTTCCCTTCTGGGAAAACAACGGGGCCTGATGATTTTGCGCGGGCTGAGCGGTTTCGCGGCCCTGTCCCTGCATTTTTACACCATCGCGCACCTGCCGCTCGGGACTGCGGTCATGCTGAATTACACCAGCCCGATCTTTGCCTCGCTTTTCGCGATTGCCTTCCTGAAAGAAAAGCCCGGAGTTATGGTGCTGGCCATGACCCTGCTTTCGTTCACCGGGGTTTTCATGCTTACAGGAGGAAGGGTCGAACACTGGAACATGATGGTGTCTTTGGGCCTGCTGTCCGCGGTTTTTGTGGGGGTTGTCTATGTTTCTATCCGCGCGCTGAGGCACCACGAATCGCCCCTTACCATTATTTTTTATTTCACAGCGGTTTCAACGATCGGTTCTATCGCTTTTCTTCCGTTTGGATTCCGCTGGCCCACGGCCTATGAATGGCTCCTTCTGGCGGCTGTGGGCGTCGGCTCTTTTTACGGCCAGCTTTGGATGACGATCGCTTTCCGGCGGGCGCCGGCTTCGCTGATCAGCCCGTTTTCCTACATGACGCCGCTGCTCAGTTTTGTTTACGGGCTGGTCTTTTTTAATGAAAGGCTTTCGGCAGTTTCCCTGATCGGGGCGGGCCTGATTATCGCGGGCGGATGCGGGCTTTCCTGGTTTGGAACCCGGACAAAAAAAATCTGATCAGCGTTTGCGGGGAGGAGGCGGCTGTTTTGCGGCCTCACGCTGGTCCAGCACATCGGTAAGCTTGATCCCGATCAAAAGATAGGCGGTCGTCACCAGGACTGTCCAGATCGGGCCAAATCCCAGCCTCAATTCCCGGGTACCGGGAAGCGCCGTCAGGAAATCAATCACGCTCAGGGCGGTTGTCGCAAAAATCGTGACATTCAGAATCGCCGCATAGGAAAGCTTCTGCTTGCGGAAAAGATTGATCACCAGGCCAAACAGTGAAAAGATCAGCGACAAAATCAATTTATAGAAAAAATAAACGGTAAAACAAAAAATAAAAACAATAACGCCCACGACCGGCATTATGAATTTCCGGACTCTTTTGACGATTTCATTGATAATGACGGTCTTTCCGGTGCTTCTTTCAGGACGAAGCAGGTCGTAAATCTTCGGCTGTCCGCCTCCCGCATTGATAAAAACCCTGGTCTGGGTCACGAAAAAGAGGGTGTCAATGTCCGCGAAGTCCTGCTTTGAAGGCTCGTTTTTTGTCATGTCCAGAATGGCGATCCGTCCGTAACGCTCATGTTTCATGACAACAGGGCTGGCGGCATTCATGACCAAACCTGTAGACGCGTTGTAGGCAATGGGCGGCAAGTCCCTTTCCACCCAGTCAAAAAAACCGTTCATCTGGGCTTTACCCCAAAATTGATAGGCTGACAGGCCTACGATACCGCAAAGCAGGGAAAGAAAAAAAAGATAGCCTATGCCGTACTGCAATGAAGCTTTACAGGCCCTGCGGTAAAAACCGGGGTTAAAAAGGGCCTGAACCGGCGCGGACCAGATATTAATTTTCATTCCAGCACAATCCTCACAATTTCAAGTTTGAGTTTTCCCGCGGGAATCTGGATCTCCGCCACTTCCTTCGGGGCTTTTCCAAGCAGTCCCCGGCCAATAGGAGATGTCACGGAAATCCTGTTTTTTGCAAGATCGGCTTCATCCTGGGCCACGAGGGTGTAACGCATAATCGCGTTCGTCTGCAGGTTCTTGACCTCCACAGTGACTCCGAGAAAAGCCTTTTCAGTGGAAATATCATGGGCATCCACGATCTGGGCGCGAGAAAGCTTGGCCTCAAGCTCGCCAATACGGATCTCAAGCTGGTGCTTGGCTTCCTTGGCGGTTTCATACTCGGCATTTTCTCTCAAATCACCCAGTGAACGCGCAAACTCAAGCTGGTCTGCGACTTCCCTGCGTTTTTTTGTTTTGAGATAGGTCAATTCTTCTGTCAGCTTGTCGTAACCCTGGCGGGTCAAAATAACTTTGTCCATGACTTCTCGTGTTCCCCTTTTCCTTTAGTACGTGCTTCGCGGTTTTGTTTTTCGGCAAATTCCCGCCGCCGCTCAAGTTCTTTTGCGTTAAATTTTGCGATTTTTTCCTGGCGCTCTCCGTCGCTCATATTTTCTGAACGCAGCTTCGCGAGGAACTTCTTTTTTCTCCGTCGTTCCTCTTCAGAGAACTTTTCCCGCGCTTCACCAAGTTTACGGGAGAAAGCGTCGCGCCGCTTTCTCCTCTTTCTTTTCCGCCGCTCCCGCGTTTCCGGAGGCCTTGAAACAGCCTGAACAAGCGGGGTCGAACTCTCTACAAAATTATCGGCCGCGGCCTGAAAATCCCCACCCTCATCAAATGAAACCCCGGAAACAACCGGGGCCGCGCCCGCAAAACAGAAGAGCACGGCCCAAAGAAGCGTTTTTCTATACCCCGACGTATTTGGCATAAAGGCTCCGGGCGCGGCCAGCGTCCTCGGTGCCTTTTATAATAGCACGGCCATTTGGAAATACAGTGATTTCATATTGTTCCGCCCGGCAGCGAAGAAGGTAGTCATTAATATGAACCTCCGCCTGATTTCCAAGCCTTCCGGCCAGCGCCTTGAGGTCGATTTTCTCCTGCCCCTGACGGAAAATCTGCACCGCGTTACGGCCGCAGAGCGGAATGGCCCTGCCTTCGGGCTTTCTTTCAAGGTAAGGATATTCTTTTCCCTGACAGCCGCTGCAAGGCGAGCTTTTGAACTGCTCAACCGAGATAGCCTTGAACTGC
>CAZIQJ010000040.1:0-13147 GCA_964541285.1 uncultured bacterium
CGGACCTCAGCCGCCTTCAAAACAGAATTCCCGCGGAATACCAGTCCCTGGTGCCGGTTCTTGCCGGCGCTCTGGAAAAAGATCCGGGAAAGCGCCTGTATAAAAATGGTTCTGAGCTGCTGGCCGCTTTTGACGCGGCCGCTCAAAAGCGCTCGGAAATGCGGCTGCCCGCAGTTGATTTTTATACCGCTTCGCAGGAAGAAATCGACGCGCGGATCGCTGAAGCGGGAGTCAAGGCCGGGAAGCGGAGAATGGTTGCTTCCGCGCTCAAAAAAGCGCAGGCGGAAAGAACTTCTGCGGAAGCTTTGCGCGCCGCGCTCAGGGCTAATTCGGTTTTGGGAAGTTCTCCTGCGGTGGAAAAACTCATCGCGCTTTTCAGTTTCGCGGTGCCGGTTCCGGCCGCGGCTGAGACTCGCGGGGAAGTCAGGGAAGAAGTCCAGCGCGGGGAAACCCCGGCAGCTCCGGCAAGCGCCTTGCCTGATTCAGAACCGCTGACGCTGGCGGCCGGAAGCGTGGAAAGGCCCGCGGACATTGTTCTCGATGGCCCGTTCTGGGCTGAAGTGGAAAGTAAAAATCCCGGCACCCTTGAAAAAGTCAAATTGCTGATCGCTGTTTACGCGGATTCCGCCGCCAGGCCTCTGGTCAAAGGGACGGATTATGACGCGAAGTCAGGGCGCAATTATATCGTCCGTCTCAAAGAGCCCGTGACTTTCGAAGGAAAGGTTTTTCTTGAACTGATCGTCAAAGGCGCGCCTTTTTCAAAACTTAAAAAGGGTTTTGACATTACCACGCTTTACACGGAACAGGCCCGGCGGAGCATGTCTGAGAAAAAGCACCTTGAGTTCAGGGAAGACGGCACCGCTTATGATGAACAGGCTTTTGATGAACGTGAAGGCGCGCTGAGTTTTTCAGACGCGGAAAACGAACACCGCGTGGGAAGGCATGCTTTCAGGAACCCCGGCGCTCCGGTGGACACCTTGCCGGTCCTGTTGACCCGCTACAGCGGAGCGGAAGAAGTTTCTCTGCAAGGCGAGCCTCTGGGAACTGTGGTCATTGCCTCGCCCCGGCTGACACAGGAGTATGATCCCCGCCAGATTCCGGACATGGTCATGCGGGGTGTTGATACGCGCCAGTGGGAATGGCGCAGTCATGATCCGGTTTTTTTCGCTCTGGCCATGATGTATTTTGGAAACAAGGCCATGGGCCACGCGCCTCGCGGCGGCCCGCTGAGCCAGGCGGATTTCATCCGCGGCTTCAGAGGAAATATCCGGAACCATGGCGCTTCTCTGGCCGCGCTGCACCGCGATTACACCCACGGCAATTATCACTTCGGAAATTCCGTTACCGATCTCCGGTTTTTCAAAGAAACCGATGGGCGCATCCGCATGGAGCAGGGCGACAGCTTTGCCCGTGACCTGAGCGATACGCGCATCAAGGATGAGATGACAAAAGAGCAGGCCTTTGGCTACCAGATACGCGACCTGAGCTACCTCATCGCCATGGTGGCCGTGGGCGGCGCGGGCAAGTACACCAAAGTCGTCATGATCCGCGATCTGTTTGAGGGCTACCTCGGAACTGAAACAGCGGCCCGGGTTTTTGGCCCGCTCACTCCGCAGCAGGAATACCTGATCAATTTTCTTCTCTCAAAAGAGCTCGTGGGATTTCTTCCGTCAAATGACGCTCAGTTTGCCGCTGAACTTGACGCCGCGCGTCTGGGCTGGGACTGGCGGAGCGTATGGGGTAATTTTGAAAGCCGGACATGGGCACTGGCCAAGGCGCTGAATTCCGACGCGGCCAAAGCGGGCAAGGAGAGCCGCAAGCTGGACGCGGATCCAGGCCGCAATCCTTTGACAGGAACAGTCCGGGAGATTTTTGACGCGCAGTGGTCCTCCCGCTCTGAGATGCGCGCGGACATGAATGAGTTCAAGGCTGTGATGGAAAAGCTTTTCGGGGACCTTGAATCCGGAGATGCCGCAAGAGTCAAGGCTGCTCTGGCCAGGATCCCCGCGCAGATGAAGACCCTTCAGAAATTCTATACGCGCATTGCCGAGATCATTCGCGAGCGCTCCGGAAAAATTACGAATGAAAACTGGGAAAAAAGCAAACCCAATTACGAGTACAGCGTTAATTTTCTGGAAACCGCCGGAGATCTTGTCAGCCGTCTGGAAAACGCGCTGAAAGCGGCAGGGAATTCCTCCGAGGAAGCGCTGGTCCTGTCGGCGTGGCAGAGCGGTGAAGAAGGGGATTTGACCAAAATCCGGGAATTGCAGAAAGCCGCATCGGACGCATTTGCCCTGATTTACAGGGCGATCGTACGAAGAGACAAAGCTTACGCGGACGGTCTTCAGAAGCGGGTGCTCAAGGCAACCGGACAGCCTGAAAAAGCCGTGAGAAAAACACCGCGGCCGAATTCTTTCGCCTACTGGGAAGAACTCGGGATGGGCCTGCTTGTGGCTGGCATTTTTGTCTTTCTCGCGGCGTTTATCGCTCTTCTCGTGTACAACTCGCGGCCGGCCGCTCAAGAAGCTGAAACGAAAAAGGAAAAAGGCCGTGTTGTCGTCGTGGAAAGGCCGAAGATCGAACAGCCGCCGGTTGAACAGCCTGAAATCGTGCTGCCTAAAAAAACGGAAACCCTGCCTGATCCCGAGATTGAAATTGAAGACAGGCGGAAAAAGGAAGAAATAGAAAAAAAATTAAAAGACCGCGAAGACAAGGCCAAGCCCGGAACTTACCCGATTCTTGAAGTCGGAAAACTGGAAACCCGCAAGGAAGCGCCCACGGCCGACGAGATTGCCTATTACCTGAAAGGCGGGGATTGGGTCGTTATCACCAGTGCCTTGAAGGTCAGTATGAAACGAAATGTCAAAATGACGCCGGAACAGATACTTCCGCTGCTCAAGCATTCTGAAAGTTATGTCCGGACCAATGCCCTGGACTTGATCGCGGAGCAGAAAGAACCGGTCATCCCCGTAACGTTTGAAGCCATGATGCCTTTTCTTTCAGAGCGTACTGCCGGAGAGAAGGCGGCTGAAATCCTGATCGCTCAGGGAGTCACGGCCCCGAAAGATTTCATTAATGAAGCCATCGGGTCCCGTTTGAGGGCCCGGGTTTATCCCGCGCTTCTGATCGCGAATGCGCAGAAAACCAAAGTGGATTTTGAAAAGGTCAAAAGATTGCTGGGCGTGACCAGCAGCCATGTGGCGTCACTGGCCGCGCGAGTGGCCATGGACCAGCACGAAACCGAGCTTTTCGAATATTTGCGTGACGGCGCCAGTATTTCAAAAGACCGGAAAAGTTTCAAGGACCTGACGGTCGCCGAAATCGCAGTCATGTCGGACCTCTACGTCATCACGGAAGACATTCTGGATTCCGTTCTTTATGAAAAACTTAAGGACAACCGACTGGCGAAAAAGGAGCGAGTCCCCGCGGAGCTGGATGATGTCAAGAACGGGCTGCTCCACCATATGGAAGCGATCAAGGGGTTTTTGGAGCGCAAGCCGGCCAATCAGCAGCTGCAATACGCGCAGAAAATGGCGGACTATCTGATTCAGAAACGCCTGGATAAAGATACGAATGAAACGGTGATCTATGGCCCGGACCGGCCGGTCGTGCTTCTGGTCCATGAAGAATTTTCCCGCCGGGTGGACGATTACAAGGAAATGTACGGGGTTTACGGAGCAAAAATTGAAACGACGTTCGCGGGCTCCAAAAAAGCCGAGGAGACACAAAAGGCCAAGGAAGGCTACCTGAAAAAACTGCAGGAAGCCGCGCGCGACGGAAAACCTGTGACATTTGTGCATGAAGGCCATGGCGGCAGCAAACACGCGTGGATCGCAGACGGCAGGATCGGGGAGGAAGAGCCGGACGAAAAGATTGATCCGCGCGCCATCAGTATTTATGAAGAAGCCGAAGCCATGGTCAAGGGGCAGTGGGAAGCGCAGAAAGACAAAAAAGAAAAGGTCCTGGATCTGGGGCATCTTTTCTTTGACAAAAATGCCTGCCTTCAGAGTAATGCCGCCGCCGAGCTGCTGCAGGAAGAGCTGCAGAAGCAGGCGCGCAGAATGGGTTTTGCGCGTATCAAGTCCTATCCAATGGTTATCGCGCCTTCAGGCCGCGGAAAAGTCATTTTCTACCATCAGTATCGCGACACCATGAAGCTGGTCAGGGTGCCCAAAGGTGAGCCGTTCAGGATCCGGCACTTTTTTGAGCTGAAGCGCATCGCGGGCAAGGCGAAAAGAAACTTCAGCCCTGTGATTTTTCTGCCGGCCGACCCGGAGGAAATCATCAAGGCTCTGGCTGTTGATGCGGCCGATGCCCGTCAGCTTCGCGAGCTTTTCCGTCCCTTTGTTGAGATTGGCCTGCTGCAGCCGGAAGGCCGGGCTGAAGAAACCCTGGTTGCCATGAAGGAAACGGAAGAAGACTCCGGGCGCGGTCTTCTGCGTTCTGAAATGCGGACTGCAGGCGCTGAAAATATCAAGTTTCAGAGCGTGCGTTCGGACAAGAAAATCGAAATGACTCCGGACGTTCTGGCGGAACTTGTGAACATGAAGACCCTGGCCCGGCAGTTCAATGTTGAGCTTCAGGCCACGGTTTATCTGAAAGACGGCAAGACTGTAGGGATCCGATACCCGGATGACGGCACGCGCCTGGCTGTGGTGAAGCCGCTTTCAAAGGATGAGTTTGAAGTCACGGAAAAGCCGGAATATTTCACTCTTGTGTCCTACGCGCTGGACGCGGCCAAGGACACTTTAAGGCAGCTGCGCGGCGCGGAAAGCCGAAGCGCGGACGAGGATGCCCGTAAATACAGGCTGCAGATCAAGAATATTCTGGGGAACGCCGGAAGAATGATGGAAGAGCATCCGGCTGAAATTGATTTCTATTCCGTGGCGCGCAATGAGCGCTACACCGTGACGGCCAAGACTCTCACGGGGCTGGAAGACGGCCCTGCGCTGGATGATTTGATCCAGGACCTTGAACACACCAACACCATGGTGACCGGATGGTGGGGCGCGATCCGCATGGACCCCTACACCCGGCCCAAGCCTGACCATGATGAGATCATGACCATCCACAATCATCCCAATAAAAATCCTTCGCCGCCAAGCGCCATTGTGGATGGCGGCGTTTATCACGGGGATATTTACACGCCCCAGTTTTTCAGCGGCGAAATCATGGGCATCATCATGGACACGCCTGAAGGCGACCGGCTGTTTCTTTTTCACGAGCCTGCGGAAGACGAGGCCCGCGAGCAGGCCTATGTCCGCAACCATAATCTTTACTGGAACTCGGCGAAGTGGGACGCGGAAAACCGGACTTACGGCCCGTCTGAAAAATGGCCCGAAGTCCTGAAAGCGCTGGAGGGCGAATTCGCCATGCAGACTCCGGCGCCGGTTTTTCTCCGCTCTGAAATGCGTACTGCGGACATGAGTGAACTGATGCGCCAGACCCGCGAGAGTGCGGCGGCAGGACGAGCGGCTATGGACCGCGGCGACTATGCGGGCGCGCGCACTGCGTTTGAAGCGGCAGCCGCCGCTTATACCGGAGCAGTGCAGGCCATGTGGAAGTCGAGATGGCTCCAGGTCCTCGGCCGCCAGGATTTTGAAACCTGGGAGCAGTTGACCGGAGCGGCAGGAGTTTTCAACGAGCGTCGCCTTAAAGATTTCAGCATGAAAATGAAAGGCCCGGAAGATCTGCAGAAGGTGCTGGCGGCCAGTCTTTTGATGGCTGCTGATTATTACAGAAAATCCGCCGGAGACCTTGATCCCCTCGAAGGCCGTGTCTATGGAGAAATCAGCGGAGAACTGGACCCGGGTAAATTCGGGCCTTTTCAGCGGGTGCAATTTTATGACAGCATTCTGCAGACTTTCAGGGAAACAACTTCTGAAACCTACGAGGCGGAATACGAATCGGGGGAGAAATACATTATCAAGTTTCTGGGCTCTCGTACCCTGACAGAAGCCCTTGGGCAGTGGTGGTTTTCGCAGCTGGGCTTTTCGACCGTCCAGGTGAAGATCCTGAATTTTCAGGGCAGACCCGTGGTTGTGATGAAAAAAATTCCCGATGTCATCAGCCTCGGCGATTACTATCTCAGGGAACTTTTCTATCCCTACTATTTCAGGGAAGAAGTCCTTGATGAGCGGTTCCTCCCGTCCGTTATCCGCAAGACCATGAGAAACTTCAAGCTCGGCGCTGTGAGTATCGAACTCAGGGATGCGCATACCCGCAACATGCTGATGCGCCTTGATCCTTCCGGTGCCCTGCTGCCTGAGCGTCCTATCCTGATCGATTTCGAGCGCTCCTTCGGATTTTACACGGACCGCGATGACCGTTTGAGCTACAAACCCTACCGGGGCGCTTTTGATCCTGCGGTGCTGGATTCGGACATGGAGCTGAACGTCAACGGGGAACATCCGTTTTTCAGCGAAGGCACAAGGGAAGACATGCGCGCCGCAGCCGTGAAGATCGCCGCTGTGAGGCCGGAAGCAGTCCTGAAGGAAGTGACGCGCCTGGTTTCCGAAGGGGCACCTCTTCCGGGCGCTGAAACGGCCGCGAGCCTTGCCTCGCGCTTCGCTGACGCGATTGCCCGGGTCGCGGAAATTTACGGAATTCCTTATACGCGCTCCGAAATGCGCAGCGTGCTCGCGCCTAAAGTTCTGAAGCTGACGGATTATTTTTCCGGTCCGGACGCGGAACGTCCCATCCGCCAGATCATCGTGGCCGCGGACAATACCGGAACTCTGGTCACGAATTACGGAGACCCGCTGGCCGGAAGCATTCTGAGCGACTCCGCCGCCTTGCTTGAAAATCCCGGTTTCTTTCTCGTTGTCAATTCCGGAGATCCATTAAAGGATCTTGCGGCCAAAACCTACAAGCCGCTTCTTGACCTCTTGACAGGAGACGGGCGCGGACGGCTTCACCTTGTGGCCGACGGCGGCTCCAAGCGCATAGGTTTTGACGCGGCAGGCGAAGTCCGGTACCGCAAGGAACTGGAAGCCTGGGAAATTTCGCAAAGATTCGCGTATGCCAGCGCCCTTGCCGAGCTTTTTTACGCTCAGCTCCTGAAACGCCAGGGCGGGTTTGCGGATCTGCTCAAAGGAATTTCCGATGACCGCATCCGCCAGGTGGCCGCGGAATACACAGCGAAGCTGAAAAGTATCGGTGAAGCGGCCTGGGCGCAGCCCATGCCTGAAAACGGGAAATATATTTTTCATCTTTTGCCCCCGGACCTTGAACAGCTTTTGGGCGATATTTTTGTCTATGACGTCGGCCCCAAAGTCACGCTGGATGCTCCTGCTGCGCGCAAGGCTAAAACCATCCCTCTGGAGTTTACGCGCGACATCCTGGTTGAAATCAAGAAACGTTTCGGTGAAGACCGGAAGGATTTTTACAGCGTGGCAGGCCCCGGATATGTGGACCTTGCCCGCGTTTCCAAAGTCGAAGGCGTGCAGGAAACCAATGCGGAATCAGTTTACCCGCTGCTGGACCCCAATGAACCGACTCTGATCTTTGTGATTGGCGACAGCTCCAACGATATTCCGACTTTTGCCCTGAAAATTCCCAGGGGCATGAAGGCCGCGGTGATTCCTGTCTTTTTCAGTCATTCACCCGAGTACTCAAATGAACTGCCCGCGAATTCTTTTGTCGGAAAACCCAATATGCAGGGAAGCGAACAGATTCTGGCGTACGCGCGCGGAATCTGGGGAAAAAGGATTTCCGAAGCACCCGCCCTTGATCTTCTGGGCTGGCAGGCGCGCTCCGAAATGCGGATTGACGTGGCTGCCATGAGGGGCATCGCGGAATATCTCAATCGCACCGCCGGTGAGCTGGAAAGGCGCGACTTGCGCGGCGAGGCCGCGGAACAGGCGCTGATCGCCGCGGACCGGAGGGTTGAGCTCGAGCTGCTTTCCAAATATTTTTCCGTCCTTCAGCTTTCGGGTGACCGTGACAGGATGATGCTCAAGGCCATGCTTACCCGCGATGCCTCTTTCGCCAGTCTGGCGCCGCCCGATTCGGCCGAAGAAGCCGCCGCTTACAAAGAACTGGCTCTCGCGCTGGTGCGCGTGGCGGCGGCCGCGGGGCTCAGGGTGAGCGCCGAAGGGGACGCGGGCGAACTTTCCCGCAGGCTTTGGAAGACCAGCCTGCTGACCGTTTCGATTATGGGCAGCCTGTTCAGTAACTGGTCCAACCCTGTGGATGAGTTTACGGACATTGCCCTCAATCAACGCGAGGCCTTAAGCGCGAATGAAAAGGCCGCGATCGTGGCGATGCTGGATGCCGTGACAAGCGTGTCCAAGGAATATTTTGACCGGCTTATGCCGATGGCCGCACTGTTTGCTGAAGACCCCTCCACAACCGATTTTGCCGTGGAAGCCGCGCTTGGGGCCGCAAAAATGATCAAGACGCAGCCGGACGGAATTATGTTCAGCTATGTCGACGACCCCCGCACGGGCGAGCTCCACCTGCAGCTCTGGCAGAACATGCTGAAACTGACTTTGCAGGCCGAACCGTATATTTCCCTGATTGTAAAGAATGATCCGGACAATGCCCGGCGGGCCCTCACATTCCGGGCTTATACGCAGTACTGGCAGCAGTTCGACCGTAAGCTGACGCTCTGGAACGCCGCTCTCGCCTCGGGCCGCGAAGCTCTTGTTGTTTCAGAAGAAGAGCTTTTGAAGTTTGCGGACTTGTCGCTTTCTCTCGCCGCGGAAATGACCGCGGGCAGCATGCCGGAAAACCTTCGTGTCATGGGCGTCGACATCATCCGGGATATGGCCTCTGGAATTAACGCGTTCAACCGCAGACGGCTGGCGTATGCTGGTTTTGAAGCAAATCTGCCGGTCCAGGAGCGCATGGCCGCACTGGCCGCACAGCTGACAACCCGGCTCAAGGCACAGGAAGCGCGTATAGATTATCTGGCTGGGGAGAATAACAGGACAGGAACAGCGGCCAGAATAGCGCGGCGCGAGATCCGCACGCTTGCCCGCTCCGAAATGCGGATGCCGGCTTTTAACGGGGAATGGGATCCGGAGCAGATCCGCCGCATTCAGGAGTTTGCGGAGCGGAGTGGTTCCAAGATGATCCTGGTTTCGGGCCAGTCCATGGCCGGAAAAACCACGCTTCGCCGCCATCTTCGGGATGACCTTCAGCTGGCTGACAGCTATCACATGATGGACGGAAAAGTCATTCTTAATATTTTTGAGGGGATCGATACCGACGAATATCCCGCGGATTCTCCCTATTCACTTCTGAAGCAATACCTGAACCTCAAGCCCGGCGAGAGCAAACCTCTGGAAATCTGGTTCCCTTCCTTTTTATGGGAATATCAGGACCAGCTTTTCAAGGGCAGGAATGGCCTTCTTTTTACCGAGTACATAGGAACGGACAACTGGCTGAGCAGCGCCGCGGGATGGAAACCGCTTGCTCGTAAACGAAAAGCCGCGTTTTTCGACATTCCTGTTCTGAAAGTCACGGTCGACGGGAAAGGCGACGAAAAACGGAGTCTGTCTTTTGAAGAGACCACACTCAAAGACGAACGGGCCGAGACGCTCCGCCGCTCTGAAATGCGCACCATTCGCCGTGTGGGTATCGGGCCTCTTCTTCCCAATGCTGTTTCTCCTGTGCAGCCGGTCAATAAAGCAGCGGCTGTGGGGCAGAATCTGCCGCAGCCTCCCGCGAAATCATCCGCATTGGATGCCTTGCTTGGCATTATCCGGCAGGTTCTGGAAGTTCATGGGATTGATTCGGGAGCTGCTTTTTCAGTGCTTCCCGGAACGTCCTCAAATATGGAAACGGCTTTTGAAAAATTGCCGGAAGGCGGCGTGCTGGCCATTGCCTATGAAGCTGCGGACGCGGCGCGGGTTCCTGACGTGGAAGCGCTGGAAACCGAAGCCCGCGGCAAAGGATTCCAGGACCGTTATTACAAGGGAACGATTCCCGGAACTTCCGGTTCAGCGTATGTGCTGGTGCAGAAGCGTTCTGAGATGCGGACGCAGGAGGGCGTGAAAGTTCCGGTTGTCACGGCAAATGAAGCCAAAGCGGACGAGGTCGTGGGCGGACTGATCAAAGCCTGGTACCGCGGCGCCAATACGCCTGAGCAGCGCTACGGCCCGCTGATTCCCATGTTCAATCACGAGCCGGGATGGATTTTTAAAATTACGGACCTGAAAGCCGAATATGCGGCCGACCCCGCGCGCTTCTGGGCGCAGTTCCGGCAGGTGGTCGACCCCACGCTTCCGCAGCTCGACGCGCTGCGCGCCGTCACGAACGGGCTTTTCGTTCAGCACTTCCTGATCGAAGACGCTATTAAGTACAAGTTTGGAGGCAGGCTTCAGCAGGAATACCGCGACCTGGGCTTTTTCTACGGAACCAAAGCTAACGAAATGCACCCGGAATTTCCGGTCACGCCGGAAATCGACGGCATTAACGCGATTGTTTCCAATCTTTACGACAACAACAACCGGATCTTTCCTCGCAACGTCATGTTTTATTACCGCATTGACGACGATCCGGACTTCATCAAGTTCGTGGTGCGTGACGGCGGCTATCACAACGAGCAGGCGGCCGGGATTGAAGGCTCCATGACTGGCGGACGGTACAGCGGTGAGTTTGGAGACAAACGCACGCACGCTTACTACAACTGGGTGGACCGCATTGTCCGCAGGGAGCATGGCGGCCAGATCATTGTGGAGCACAACGGCAAAAAGGACCGCTATTATTCGAAAAGCCGTCTGGGCCTGGGCGCTTCACCCTTCGCGGCTGCCCGATGGCTGGACGGAGTCACAAGCAAACAGGAGATTGAAAGAGGCGTAAGCTCCATTCAAAACGGCGACGGCGTCAAGATCACGCTGCTGTTTCCGCGGAAGCGTTCTGAAATGAGGGCCATGACGGCTTCCGCTCTCGAAAATGAACTTTCACGGCTGGACAATGCCATTGATCTGAACATGATTCCGGTGCAGGGCGGACTGCTGGCCAGCGACAGGCAGAAAGTTGAAGTTATCCGCGAACGGCTTGATAACGTCAAAATCAATGTGCGGGAAAAGGAATTTGTGCCGCCGTTTGACAATGTCGCGACCATTCTCCGCTCCATCCGCGGTGATCTGCCCGCGGGTCCGGTTTTTGATTCGGCCCGTGAAGTCATTGACGGAATTCTCAGGAAACTCACCCGGCGTTCAGAGATGCGCACGGAGAAGCCGGGGGATGAAAAGAAAACAGAAGGGAAACCTAAAGCCGAAAGAACGTTGATGGAAAATGTTATGGGCGTGATCCAGCCGTGGCGGATTCCGCAGGAAGAAGCCCGGGCGCGTTTTAAAACCCTTCAGATGTGGCACATGATCCTGTCCATCATTGGCGGAACTTTTATTATGGGCGTGATGTATTACATCTTCCGGGGCATGCAAGAAAGCCCGATCACGAATATCTGGGGATTCCGGGCTTTTATCGGCATCAGCCTTATCGGTTTCCTTATTCTTAAAATCAATATCTTGCGGACCCGCAATGAAGCGCGCGGGCACCGGCTGCTGACCGACGGCCCGTACCGGTACTCGCAGAACCCTATTTATGCGACCTATTTTATCGGAGGGACCATCGCGGTCATTACCAACCCGGCTCCGGTTCTCCTGGCTTTGTACGCGGCCTTCATCCTCTTCTTCGCGTGGACAATTGTTTATGAAAGAAACGTGATGTGGGTGAATTACGGCCAGCCTTACAAGGAATACGTTGAGAAAACTCCGGTGCTGCTGCCTTTCAAATTGTCGTGGATCTTTGGAGAAAAGAAAGAAGATGTGACTCCGAAGGCGCCTTCCCCGGCCTCGAAGACCAAAAAGAAAAAGCGCTCAGAAATGCGGGCGCTTAAAACAACCAATGTGCGCGACGCGCTGCGCAAACTGGCGAAAGGTACGACTTATCCCGCGGCTTCCAACTCGGATGTGGAGCATTACGAAAGGATCCGGAAAAGGGTCGAGGAATTGATTGCCGCTGCGCCCAAAAATGAACCGGTGATTATCCTCGGTTCCGGAATGCTTCAGTCAACTCCCGTGGAACCTGTTATTCAGGGCGATTTTCCAAGATTGGTGCTTGCTGACATTGCAGCCAGCGTGACCCGCAAGGCCCTGCGTCCCAAGGGGCTGGAAGGAAATGCCCGCATCCGGATTGTGGAAACCGACCTTTCGCTGCTTTCCGAAACATTCCTGAATGAAATCAACGCGGCCATTAACAGCGCTTCAACTCCTGCGGATGCTTTCCTGGGGCTTGCCGGAGTTTACAGAAAATACGCTCAGCCCGGGAATTCGCTGCTTTCCGATGAGTCTATTGACAAGCTTCTTCAGGCATCCGACGGCAGGCAGTTCGGTCTGGTCATTTCCGCCATGCTTGAAAATAACCTGGCTGGAAATTTTCACGATTCAATTGCCATAAGCCTTCAGGAGCGTTTCGGACAATCTTCGAAAGCGCCGGATGAGCGGACGATCCTGGCGGCTGAGGAACTTGAAGCTGCCTGGATGGCCCTGGATCTTCGCTGGAGAATTCTGGAAGGGCAGGGGCATCTCATGAACCGCTTGATCGCGCCCAATGGCGCGGGCTATTTTGTCAGCGCGCCCGCAGGAGTCCGGCTTTCAGGC
Organism: uncultured bacterium; assembly: GCA_964541285.1. GTDB lineage: Bacteria > Omnitrophota > Omnitrophia > Omnitrophales > Aquincolibacteriaceae > CAYLPP01. The sequence continues at coordinate 12,615 of CAZIQJ010000040.1, forward strand.
CTCCGGAGAATGAAAATCGATGCGGCGAAATTCCTGGCTGACGCTGTTTATGTGGCGCGTGAGCTGAGCGGGAACTCGGGCAGAAAAGGGATCTGGAGCTGGTTATCAGCAATTTATCACTTTATCAACGCCCGTATGGTCAAGGTGGATCTGATCAAGACCGGTATCGGAGCAGACCGCGCGGTCATGTGGACTCTGGACCAGCTTTTTTACGCGCCGCAAAATGATATCTGGCCGGCCGGCCTTCGGCCCGTTCCCGATGCTTTCTGGCTGTGGGAAAACAACCCGCAGGATTCCGACCGGGTATCGCTTGTGGAATCCCTTGTCCTTCGCCGTTCAGAGATGCGCACAGGACTTTCTGATGACCCCGGAGCTTTTCTTACCGCTCTCCGGTTCGGCTCCGCGTATCTGAAGTTTTCAAAAAATAAAACAGACGCAGAAATACTCTCAACTTCAACAGACTGGTTATTTTTCCCCAGATGGCGCTTCAAGCTTCAGTACGCGGGCGCGGGAGGAACGGCGGTCATTCTTGT
>CAZIQJ010000041.1:0-13090 GCA_964541285.1 uncultured bacterium
TCGAGTCCTCGGCGGCCGCGGTTGCGTTTAAGCGGGTCTGAAGAATCCGAAATCAACTGCAGCTCTTTCAGAACAAAGCGCGGAAGAATCAGTTTCACGGTCAGGAAATGGGTTTCACAGATGTCCGCGATGCGGCCGTCAATAATGACGCTGGTATCCACCAGGATCAGCTCCTCGGTATTGCCTTTTGTGTCCAGCGTGACAAAAGGGATCATCATGGTGAATTCGTCCTGCCCGCGAAGGATGGTGATGACGCCCAGGTAGGAAAAAATGATCGCGCTGGCCACGCCGAACTGCTGCATGGTCTCCTGGGGAAACTGGGCATAGTCCATGACCATCATGAACAGCTTGTGAACACCCAGACCCAGGGCGAAACCGATCAGGACCGCGAGGATATTACGGACGGTGTACTGCTTAAAGAAGATGTCGATCGTGATGACGAGAGTGCCAATCAAAAAACCGACTCCCGCGCCAAGCAGGTGCGACTGAGGAAGGTTCCACGTCGCAAGCCAGGGAATTTCCGTCAAAAAACCGAAAAGCGAACAGCCCATTATGAATAAAATCCGGATAAACAGAATCATGGGAACTCCTTATTAATGGAGCCGCGTCGAGGCATTCTTCCCTAAAAAAGAAAAACCGCTCCCGGGAGCCGGGCAGCGGCAGATTAGAAGACAACCCCAAAGGGCTCAGCATGATCATAATAGAATAATAAACTCCAGCTTATCTCTTCTTAAGAAGCTTCCAGGGATGTTTTTTGACATCGGAAACAAGATCCCGCATGTCGTTATAAATAGCATCATTGACCATCAACGCGCCGACCGTCCCCTTGCCCTGCTCCATGTCAGAAAGGATTTTCTTCATGGAATCCGACGAAACGCGGATATTGGCAAAAGTCTGCTGCAGATCGCCTTCCGAGGCTTCGGACAATCTTGCCAACGAAGCGCTCAAAGTCGAAAGGTTCCGCACCAGGTCCTTCATGGACTGGCTGTTGGGGTCATCCTTGAAAGCATCCCGGAGACCGGACACCATCTCATCAAGGTTCAGAGAAATCCTCTGAGCGCGCTTGATGAGCTCTTCAATGGCTTCCAGTTTTTCCCCCTCGACCACCGCTCCCTCTTTCATCGGGGCGGCATCGCCGGGCACGGGGGAAATTTCGATATGGGGCTCGCTGAGAACGTGCGTGCCCCGGATTTCAAACTTGTAGTTTTCGCGGATATTCGCGGTCTGCTCAATGAAAAGCTTGACGTTGACGCGGGTGCGTTTGAGCTCCGGGTCAAAGAAGAGGTTGATTTCCTGGACTTCACCGACGCGCACGCCCGCCATGCGGATAGGCGCGCCTTTGTCCAGAATGTCCACGTAATCATAAACGACGTTGACATTGTAGCCCGCGCGGAAAAGGTAGACGCCGCTGACAAAAAACATCAGCAGGGCAAGAAGGGTTAAACCAATGACCACAAACGCGCCGACCGCGACTTCGTTCCTCGCCTTTTTCATTTAACCCTTTCCTTCGGTGATGGGGCCTTTAGCGGACCCTGTAATAAACTGACGGATCACGGCGTCCTGAGTGTGCTTGATCTCTTCAGGAGTTCCTATGCCGATAATCTTGCCTTCATAAAGCATTGCGATACGATTAGCTACTTTATACGCGCTGGTCATATCATGCGTCACGACAATCGAAGTGACCTTCAGGCGTTCCTGCATGCGCAGGATCAAATCATTGATAACGTCTGAATTGATCGGGTCCAGCCCGGTCGTCGGCTCGTCATAAAGCACAATCTTGGGCTCATTGCAGATCGCCCGGGCAAGGCTGACGCGTTTTTTCATGCCGCCGGAAAGGTCCGCGGGCATGACATCATCCACGCCTTTCAGCCCCACCAGCGCGAGCTTTTCAGCTACGCGTTTGTTGATTTCCTCGCGGGGCATACGGGTGTGTTCGGTAAGCGAATACCCCACGTTCTCCCCCACGCTGAGCGAGTCAAAAAGCGCGGCGCCCTGGAACACCATTCCGATGCTCAAACGCACGCGATCCTGCTCTTCGGATGATAACGAAAACATGTCCTGACCGTCAATCAGGATCTTGCCTTCCTCAGGCTCCATCAGGCCCGTAATATGCTTGAGCAAAACGCTTTTGCCGCAGCCCGAACGCCCGATGATGACCAGAGTCTCTCCGTCCTTGATGGTCAGGTTAACGCCCTTTAAAACAGCCTGCCCGCCAAAGGATTTGTGCAAATCTTTGATTTCAATCATGGTCCGTCCGTTTAGAAAAAGTAGAAAATCGCGGTGAAGACCGCGTCAAAAGCAATGATAAGGATCAGCGCGTTCACGACCGCCAGTGTCGTTGCGCGCCCGACGCCTTCGGCCCCATTCTTGGCCTTGAAACCAAAATAGCAGCCGATAATGGCAATGATTCCGCCGAAACAAAATGATTTGATAAGCCCCGTGACAATGTCCTTGGGCATGAGCACCGTGATGCTGCGCTTGATGTACTGGTGCGAGCTGATCCCCAGTTTGAAGACAGCAATCAGGTAACCGCCCAGCATACCGACCCAGTCCGCGTAAATCGTAAGAAATAAAAGCATGAAGACCGCAGCCACCAGGCGTGGAACCACCAGGTAGCGCACCGGATCCACGGCAAGAGCGCGCATGGCGTCAATCTGTTCTGTAACTTTCATGGTGCCGAGCTCAGCGGCCATGGAAGCCCCCACGCGTCCGGCCACGACCATGGAAGTCAGCACGGGACCGAGTTCGCGGGCCATGGAAAGAGCGACAAGATCGGAAGTGAACTGGGTGGCGGAGAAAAGCTTGAGCTGGTAAGCGGACTGAAGCGAAAGCACCATGCCGGTAAAAAGAGCGGTCAGAAACACCAGCGGAAGCGACGTCACCCCGATCTTGTTCATCTGGTCAAGCGTGGCGCGCCAGCGGAGTTTGGTCTTGAAAAACGTGCGAAGCGTGTCCGTCAGAAGAAACGAGATTCCGCCCGCGTGGTAGGCGAAGTTCATGGAACCTTCGCCGATCCTGCGAAGCCAGCCTCTCAGGGAGACATAGCGGCGCAGCGAGTGGATCTTGTGAATGACAGTTTCCATATCAGGTCTTCAGCTCCGCGTTACGAGTTTCAGGACGTCTTTTCGAAATGGATGGTTTCTCCGCGAAGCACGGCCTGAATCTTGTCGCCTTCAACAAACTTGCCGCCAAGGATTTCTTCGGCCAGCACGTTTTCAACGTAGCGCTGCACCGTACGGCGAAGCGGACGCGCGCCAAAAACCGGGTCATACCCCTTGTCGATCAGATAGGTCAGCACTTCAGGGGACAGCTCAAGTTCCATCTTCTTTTCCTTGAGGCGGTCTTTGACTTCCTGCAGTTCGAAATGAATGACCTGCTCCAGGTCCTGACGGGTCAGCGGATGGAAGACAATGATGTCATCCACGCGGTTCAGGAATTCAGGGCGGAAAAACTTCTTGGTTTCATCCAGAAGTTTTCTCTTCAGAGCCTCGTAGGACATTTCGTCCGTCGGAGTCTTGAAACCCATGTCCACCTGTTTGCGGACCAGATCGGCGCCGACGTTGGAAGTCATAATCACGATACAATTGCGGAAGTCCACCTTGCGGCCGAAGGAATCCGTCAGCCTTCCCTCTTCCATCAGCTGAAGAAGGATATTAAAAACGTCAGGATGGGCTTTTTCAATTTCGTCAAAAAGCACCACGGTGTACGGACGGCGGCGGACTTTTTCAGTCAGCTGTCCGCCTTCCTCGTAACCCACATATCCCGGGGGCGCTCCGACCAGGCGCGAAACGTTGAATTTCTCGCCGTACTCAGAGCAGTCAATCGTGACCATGGCGTCTTCTTCCCCGAACATGAAGGAAGCGAGCGCGCGGGCCAGCAGGGTTTTACCAACACCGGTGGGGCCAAGGAATATAAACGTGCCGATCGGGCGGCGCGGATTGCGCAGACCGGAACGGGAGCGGCGGACCGCGTGCGAAATAGCGCGGATGGCTTCATCCTGGCCAATGACGCGGCGGTGCAGTTCATCTTCCATGCGCAGAAGGCGCGCGGTTTCTTTTTCTTCAAGACGGGCCAGCGGAACGCCGGTCCACTTCGCAACGATATGCGCGATGTCTTCAGCCGTGACCTGCACTTCAACTTCAGACTTGGATTCTTTCCAATTCTTCTTCATCTTGGAAAGTTCTTCCTTGGCCTTGCGTTCATCATCGCGGAGCTTGGCGGCTTTTTCAAAATCCTGCGCCTTGATCGCGGCTTCTTTTTCACGCTTCAAACTTTCGATCTCGCCTTCCAGCTTCTTCAGGTCCTTGGGAAGGGTCGTGACCGTCAAACGGGCGCGCGAGGCGGCTTCGTCAATCAGGTCAATGGCCTTGTCCGGAAGAAAGCGGCCGCTGATGTAGCGTTCAGAAAGCTTGGCCGCGGCTTCAATGGCTTCGTCCAGGATCTTGACCCGGTGATGCGCTTCATACTTGTCGCGCAGGCCTTTGAGGATCTGGATGGTTTCATCCACCGGAGGCGGATCGACCATGATGGTCTGGAAACGGCGCGCCAGCGCGGCGTCTTTTTCAATATATTTGCGGTACTCATCAAGCGTGGTGGCTCCAATGCACTGAATTTCACCGCGCGAAAGAGCGGGTTTCAGAATATTAGAAGCGTCAATCGCGCCTTCCGCTCCGCCAGCGCCCACAAGAGTGTGCAGCTCGTCGATGAAAATCACGACGTTGTCGGAACGGCGGATTTCATCCATGACCGCCTTGATGCGTTCTTCAAACTGACCGCGGTACTTGGTGCCCGCGACCATCAGGGCAAGGTCCAGCACCACAATGCGCTTGTCCGCGAGAATTTCAGGAACATCGCCGCTCATGATTCTCTGCGCGAGGCCTTCAACAATGGCGGTTTTACCGACACCGGCTTCGCCGAGCAGAACGGGGTTGTTTTTGGTGCGGCGGGCCAGGATCTGGACCACGCGCTCGATTTCATTTTCACGGCCGACCACAGGGTCAAGCTTGCCGTCTTTGGCAAGAGTTGAAAGGTCGCGGCCAAAAGCGTCCAGCGCGGGGGTTTTGGTTTTGCCTTTACCCGCTGCTCCGGCGCCGGCAGGAGGAACCGGACCGGGTCCGCCGCCGGGCTGTCCTCCGCCCGGGGTGGAAGAGCCAAGCAGTTTGATGACTTCCGCGCGGACCTTGTTCAGGTCCAGGCCGACATTCATCAGCACGTGGCTGGCAACGCCTTCACCTTCTTTAATAAGACCCAGCAGCAAATGCTCGGTCCCGATGTAATTGTGTCCAAGCCGGCGCGCTTCGTCCATCGCCAGCTCAATGACTTTCTTGGCTTTGGGCGTGAACGGGATGTCGCCGGAAACAATGGTGCTGGGGCCGAACTGCACCAGCTTCTCAACTTCAAGCCGGATGGTGTCCAGCGAAAGGCCAAGGTTCTGAAGCACGGCCGCGGCCACGCTCTCGCCTTCCTTGATAAGGCCGAGCAGGATGTGCTCCGTGCCGATGTAATCGTGATTAAAACGTTTGGCTTCTTCTTTGGCAAGAATAATGACTTTACGAGCGCGTTCAGTGAAACGGTCAAACATCACAAACCTCCGCTATTAAATCAAAGCGATACTTTCACAAGACGCTCACGGATAAGTTCCGCCCTGCGGATATCGCGTTCCGCCGAGTTCAGCGTCTTCCCTGTTATCTTTTGCAAATGCGCCGGCTGGATCAAAACATACAGCATGTTCAGTTCCTGCCGGGTAAGGCCTCCCGACTGCACAAACCCCATCGCGATCCCCAGGTCCATCAAGGACAGCAGCTGGGTCGCTTCAGCTGAGGCAATCATACGCGCTGACTTCAAACTTCCCACAGCGCGCCAGATCTGGTCTTCGAATTTAAGCCGGCGTTTCTCGCGCAAATGTTCGCGCGCTTCCTTCTCATGCTCAATGACCTGGCGGATGACAGAGACCAGACTGTCAATGATCTCTTCTTCATTCTGCCCCAGCGTCATCTGGTTCGAGAACTGGAAAAAATTTCCGGTTGCCTGCGTGCCTTCACCGTACAGCCCGCGGGCGGCCAGATTCAGCTTTGACAGCGCCTGCAGCACCTTGTGCACCTGCTTGGTCAGCACCAGGCTTGGAAGGTGCAGCATGCAGGAGGCCCGAAGACCGGTTCCGACATTGGTCGGGCAGGCCGTCAGGTAACCCAGGTTCGCGTCAAAGGAAAATGTCAAAATCTTCGCAAGTTCGTCGTCAATCTTCGTAAGCGTTTTCCAGGTTTCAGACAGGTTAAAACCTGACTGAAACGCCTGAAGCCTCAAATGGTCTTCTTCAATAACCATCAGGCTTACCATCTCATCCGCGTTCACGGCCACCGCGCGCTCGTTTTTTTCACCGGCGTGTTCGCGGCTGATTAAATGCCGTTCCAGAAGAAACTGTTTGTCCACTTCCGGCAGGTTCTGGTACCGGAAATAATAAGCGTCTTTTACCATGGCCGTCCGGCGCACGGCATCCTCTACCTTATCGACGATTTCCTTCTGCTGCTCAACACTCAATTTTTGAAGGAAGGGATACCCTTCAATGTTCCTGGCCAGCCGCACACGGGAGCTGACCACAATGTCGCTGTCCGGGCCGGAGGCATGCAGCCACTCCGAGGGCTTCTTGAGAAAAACATCGACGCTATCCGCCTTCATTTTTCTTCCTCGGCTTCTTCTGCTTTTCCTCGGCCTGGCGGATTTCATCCCGCAGTCTGGCCGCTTCTTCAAATTCCTCGAACTGCACGCTTTTGCGCAGTCTTTCCTGAAGTACTTTCAGGTCATGTGTATGGCTGGTCTGCTTTGAAACTTTGGGCGGCCGCTTCCCGATATGCGTGGTCGAACGCTGCACGCGCTTGATCAGCGGCAGAAGCATCTTCGCGAACGAAGTGTAGCACTGCGCGCATCCAAGCCTTCCCGCTTTGCCGAACTCATCATAAGTCAGCCCGCAGGAAGAACATTTGCCGGAAGCCTGCCTGCCGGTTTTCTGAGCCGCCGTTTCCCCGATTTCTCCCAGGCCGCCAAGCAAATCGCTCAGGACAAAATGGGTTTTGAAATCAGTGCCCTTTTCCTGGGCGCAGGTCTCGCACAAATGAATTTCCATCATCTGATTATTGACGATTTCCGTCAGATGAATGGTCGCTTCCTGAGAACCGCACACATTGCAGATCATGGGCTGGTATTATAGCACAAAAAGTATCATTTCAGACACCCGTGGCTTTTACGGTTTTGGGGGGCTTGCAAGGATCAGCTCCTCTTGAGGGAATAGCGGACGCCGTCCCGGGCAGTCAGGCGCTGGAATTCGCTGCGGAGCTTGGCCGTCACGGGACCGGGTTTGCCGGCTCCAATGGCGCGGCCGTCAATCTTGACCACGGGGATGACTTCAGCGGCCGTTCCGGTCAAGAACACTTCATCGGCGTTAAAAAGGTCATGGCGGGTCAAAACGCGTTCTTCAAAATTCAGCTTGCGGGCCTGGGCGACCTCAATGATTGCCTGGCGGGTAATCCCCTTGAGCGCGCCAAGATAGGTCGGCGGCGTCAGCAGTGAAGTCCTCCCGTTCTCTTCCTTGACCATGAAAACGTTATCGCCTGTGCATTCCGCAACATACCCCTGGGCATTGAGCATCAGAGCTTCGACACAGCCGGAATTCTTGGCTTCGATCTTGGCCAGAATATTGTTCAGATAATTCAGGCTTTTGATCGCAGGATTGACGGCTTCGTTCAGGTTCCGGACCGTGGGCACGGTAATGATTTCAAGACCCTTGCGGTACAGCTCTTCAGGGTAAAGAGAAATTTTGTCCGTGATAATGAAAACCGTGGCCTTCTTGCATTTGGCCGGGTCCAGCCCCAGATCACCGACGCCGCGGGTCACCACCACACGGATATAGGCATCCTTCAGGTTGTTGCGTTTGAGGGTTTCAATGATGGCCTTTTCCATTTCCTTGCGAGTCATGGGAATGGTCAGCATCAGTGTATGCGCGGATTCCCAAAGGCGGACCAAATGCTCCTCAAGCTTGAAAACCAGGGAGCCGTAAGAACGGATGCCTTCAAAAACTCCATCTCCATAAAGAAGGCCGTGGTCAAACACGGAAATCTTGGCTTCGCTTTTGGGATACCATTTCCCATCGAGATAAATCTGATTTTCCATCGGAATTTCCTTTTTAAAAGTGGATGATGACTACTGGATCTGTTCGATGCGGGTACGCCCGGGCGTATTGTCTTCGCGTACCAGTACACCGTCTACAATTCTGAAAACCTGAGGGTAGCGCCAGGCAAGAGCTTCGTCGTGAGTCACAATCACAAAAGACTGGCCGTCGCGCTTGTTCAAGTCATTAATCAAACCAAGCACCGACTCGGACGTTTCACGGTCAAGGTTGCCGGTCGGCTCATCGCAGAGCACAAGAGAAGGACGGTTCATCAGCGCACGCGCGATCGCGGCCCGCTGCTGTTCCCCGCCGGAAAGTTCTGAAGGATAATGGTCCTGACGGCTGAGGAGCTTGGCCTTGATCAAAAGCTCACGCGCCCACTTGTCATCGCGTTTTCCCGCGATCAGCGAAGGGAGCAGGACATTCTCATAAAGCGTCAACTCAGGCAGAAGATGGTAAAACTGGAACACAACTCCAAGACGGCGGTTGCGGACGCGTGAAAGCGTTTTCTCATTCATGGCCGTCAGTTCTTCGCCTTCGAAAATAATTTTTCCCGAATTCGGAGTGTCCAGGCCGGCCAGCAGGTGCAGAAAGGTGGACTTTCCGGAACCGGAACGGCCCAGAACAAAAGCCATCTCCCCCGCATTGAGCGTAAAATTCAGGCCTTTCAGGATTCCAAGACGGCCGGACGGCGAATCATAATCTTTCTGAAGATCATAGACCGCGAGCAAGGGATTGTTTCCGGGTTTATTCATAGCGCAGGGCCTCAATAGGATTAAGCGCGGCCGCGCGGTGGGCCGGGTAAACGCCCGCCATCACCGACGCGATCAGGGCGAAGAGGACGACAATAACAACGTCCTCGCCATGAATCTCCGCAGGAATTTTGTCAAAATAGTAAATGTCGCTCGGGAACACTTCAAACCCCGTGGTGTTCTTGATGAAGTCGGAAATCGGATTCAGGTTCATGGCCATGATCAGCCCAAGGATTGCGCCTGTAATAACACCTGAAAATCCGATGCTGAATCCTTCGATCAGGAAAATCTTGCGGATGCTCGCGCGGGTCGCGCCAACAGCCCGGAGAATTCCGATGTCTTTGGTCTTTTCCATGACCACCATGGTCAGGGTAGAAATAATGTTGAACGCCGCGACCAGAATAATCAGCGCGAGCAAAATAGTCATGACCGACTTTTCAACTTTCAGGGCCTGGAAGAAATTGTGGTTCATGTCATACCAGGAGCGGATGACGTAGTCGATGCCGAAGTCCTCGCGGAGCCGGACTTTCCATTTTTCGGAATCATCCACATTGGCAAAGCGGATGCTGATGCCCGTGACGCGGTCTGCCAAATGATAAAGGCTCTGCGCCTGGGACATGCTGACCAGCGCGAGGGAACTGTCAAAATCATTCATGCCGATGCGGAAAATTCCGCGGACCGTGAAAGAACGCGTTTCTGAATTCATGAGCGAGAAAGGCACGCGAGGATCATGGAACGGCGCGATCAGCGTGACGGAGTCACCCACGCGCACATGCAGATGCCGGGCAAGCTCTTCCCCCATCAGGATACTGCCGGTCCGCGTCTCCACGGTTTTGGAAAAAACCAGCATGCGGCTTTTCCTCGACGTGCTGACTGATTCAGACAAATCAAGGTCGCCGGCAACAAGGTGCTTGCGGTAAATGTCCATGTCCTCGTTTTTTTCATCAACGCCCTTGACGATCACGCCCGTGGCATTGTCTTCAGAACGGAGAATGGCCTGGCCTTCCACGAAGCCCGCCACATTCTGCAGGCCCGGGATTTGATGCGCCAGAATTTTTCCGGTTTCTTCCTGAACGTTTCCGATGCCGCCGATTTTTTCAATGCGGATATGAGGCTGGACATTCACGATCTTGGACTTGAGTTCCTTGTCAAAACCGCTCATGACCGCGAGCACCACAATCAGCGCCATAACGCCGATGGAAACTCCAGCCACAGAAATAAGGGAAATAAACGAGATAAAACCGGTCCTGCGGCGGTGCGTCAGATGTTTGGATGCGATAAAACTTTCGAAGCCCATCAAATCTCTCCTTGGTCTTCTGTTTTATCGGCATTCGCGGCATTTTCTTGCCCGGTTTTTGCGGCTTCCGGCTTCAACTGCGGAAAAAGCACAACCTCACGAATGGTCTGCTGATTGGTCAGCAGCATGACCAAACGGTCAATACCGATACCCAGCCCGCCCGCGGGCGGCATGCCGTACTCCAGAGCCATAAGGAAGTCTTCATCAATAACCTTGTGCTCGCCAATCATGTCTTTCTGGACCATAAGCCGTTCACGCTGGACCGCGGGGTCATTCAGCTCGGAAAAGGCATTGGCCACTTCCATCTTGGCAATAAAAAGCTCAAAGCGGTAAACAAGGGACGGGTCATCGTCCTTTGCCTTGGCCAGCGGCGTCATGATCGTAGGATAATCCACAATAAAGGTCGGCTGCCAAAGATCAGGTTCAACACATTCCCCGAAGATTTCGTTCAGAATATCCACATCTTCCCAGGGTTCCTTGTCAGAAAGACGGACGCCTGCTTTCTTGGCGGCTTCGCGCATATTGGCCGTACGCATATCCATACCGGTCTTTTCCTTCAGGGCATCGTAAAAGGAAATACGCTTCCAGGGACGTTTAAAACTCAGCGTACGGTCACCAAACGGGATTTCATCCGTGCCATGGATGGCCATGACCAGCCCGGAAATCAGTTCCTCGGTCAGGTCCATCATGTCGTTGTAGTCCGCGTAAGCCTGATAGACTTCAAGCATGGTGAACTCGGGATTGTGGCGCACGGAAATCCCCTCGTTGCGGAAATTCCGGTTCAGCTCATAAACTTTTTCAAAACCGCCGACCAGCAGCCGCTTGAGATAAAGCTCGGGAGCAACGCGAAGGTAAAGATCCACATCCAGCGTGTTGTGATGCGTGACAAACGGTTTGGCTCGCGCGCCGCCGGGGATGGCCTGCATCATGGGCGTTTCCACTTCCATGAAGCCGCGTTCATCCAGAAACCTGCGGACATCACGGACAATACGGCTTCTTTTCCGGAACGTGTCGCGAACTTCATCATTCACAATCAGGTCCACATAGCGGTGGCGGTAGCGGGACTCCACATCCTTCAAGCCATGCCATTTCTCAGGAAGCGTGCGGACAATAGAAGAAAGGATTTCAAACTTTTCAATGCGGATGCTTTTCTCTCCGCTCTTGGAAATAAAACAGCTGCCTTCAAGGCCGATAATATCGCCCAGGCTGAGGTTCATGAGCGTGTCGTACTTCTCGCCCAATTCGTCCTTTTTCCCGTAGATCTGGATGCGGGCTGACTGGTCCTTCAGGTCGCCAAAAGTGCTTTTACCCATGATGCGGCGCGCCATAAGGCGCCCCGCGGCACGAATTTTACGGCCGTCTGCGAAATTTTCAATAATTGAAGAGATGGGCTCAATAGGAAGGAAACGCGCGCCGTAGCTTTTCTGAGGTGTGTTCATTGTCATATTTTGTTTATAACCAATAAGTTAAGCGAATTTTGGAATTTTAGTACAGTCTCCACCCCCTGTCAATGCAAACCCCGGCCCATAGCGCAAATACTGCTTTTTTATAACAATAACTGTGTTAATATAAACTTTTTGTAAAACCTTTTACAACATATGCCGATATTGAAGTAACCGTGTATACTCTTCTAAACCTCAAGAAAAGTTAGGAAATATATGACTTGGCGCATCGGTGAACTTCTGATCCAGAAGAAACTCATTTCATGGGAGCAGCTTGAGGATGCTCTGGCGGAACAGCGCAAGACCAAAGAGCTTGCGGGCGAAATCCTGATCCGTAAAAAATACATCTCCCAGAATCTTCTTTTCAAAACACTGGCCGAGCAATACAGCCTTCGCTACATTGACCTGAAACGGACCAAGATCAATCCCAAGGCCGTTGAAATGGTTCCAAAAAGCATCGCGGAAAAATACCTTCTCATGCCGCTTGAAGTCAGCCCTGAAGCATTGACCATCGCCATCGGAAGCCCCCTTCACGTGTGGCCGGAAGCGGAACTGAAGAAAATGACGCGCATTCCGGAAATCCGCGCGGTGCTTTCACTGCCGGAAGACATCAAGGAAGCCATTCAGACTTCCTATCTGGGCGCGGCCGCAGCCGCTCCATTTCAGATTTAAATCAGGTAAGGTGGGTAAAAATCTCGCGCGTAGCGTGAGATTTGTTGAGGGTGTAGAAGTGAATGCCCGGAATCCCCTGGCTTAAAAGCCCCCGGCACTGGCGAATCGCATAATCAATCCCGAAAGCTTCCACCGAAGCGTGGTCGTCTCCGAACTTCTCAATCGCATTCTGCATTTCAGCAGGAATTTTCGCGCCGCACATGGAAGCGAATCTTTTGACCTGCGCGCCCTGCGTCAGCGGCATGATGCCCGCGACTACGGGAATCGTGACTCCAATTTTTCTCAGACGTTCCACAAAACTGAAATAATCCGCGTTATCGAAAAACAGCTGCGTCACAATAATGTCCGCGCCCGCCTCGACCTTGCGCTTCAGGTTCTGTAAATCCTTTTCCTTGTCCGGGCATTCCACATGCCCTTCAGGATATCCGGCCACGGCCAGAGAAAAAGCTTTTGAAAAACGGCTGTCTGAACGGATGAATTTTACCAGCTCGGATGCGTAAGCAAAGCCTCCGGGCACGGGCTTGAAAACTCCGTCCCCTTTCGGCGGATCTCCGCGCAGAGCCACGACCTTTTCAACATTCTGGCTGTTCAGGTCCAGAAGAATGGCCTCAATGTCCTGCTGCGTGTGCCCCACACAGGTCAGATGAGCGGCCGCTTCCAGCCCCAGCTCATTTTTGATCCGGCTGACAATTCTCAGCGTGTTGGAACGCGTGGTGCCCATGGCGCCGTAAGTCACGGAAACAAAGGCTGGCGAAAGTTTCTGCAG
>CAZIQJ010000042.1:0-12749 GCA_964541285.1 uncultured bacterium
TTTCCGCCTCATCAATCTCAGTGGACATCAAGCCCTGATTCATGGCGCGGTGAACCGCTTCATCCTTGGTTTCCTTGCCGTCCTTCATGGTGACGCGCGGGTCCCTGCCTTCTTCCGCCATGATTTCCCGGACGATCTGGAGTTCGTCCGTAAACAGGATTTCCCGAAGATCAGGAGACAAAAACGCCAGCTTGACGTTCAGGACCGTATTAAAAGTCTTCTCGTCTTCTTCTTCCTCGCGCTTCATGTTAATCCAGACATCGCGCTCGTTGCCTTTCAGACTCAGAAGATCAGCGATGCTGGTGCGCAGTTTTTTGTCATTCAAGCCCTGAGGCAGTGCGGTTTCTGGAAGGTGCTTGATTCTGTAATCCGCGGAGCTCTTTTCGAATTTTCCGGGCAGGCGGTCCAGGGCTTTTTCAAGAATGGGGTCAAACCCGATACGCAGCCTGACTTCAACAGGCACCAGGGGCGCTCTGGGAGGCTCCACCTTTTTGAGCTCCTCTTTTTTAGGGGCCGGGGCTTCCTCTTTTTTGGGCGGAGCTTTTTTCTCAGGCTCCTCATCCTTCAAGGCAACTTCAAAACCTCCGCCCGGAGGAGGCGCAGCTTCTTCTTCAGTGACCGCGGGCCGAAGGAATAAAAGAGACAGAAGCCCGACGCCCACAAGACGCGCGCCTGCATTGGCCCAGAGGTTCTGTCCCGGAGGCACACCGTCTCTTTTGAAAACAGGGGCCGCAGATCCCAGCAATGCAAGGGTTGCGCCCAGAAGAGCAGCTCCAATTGTGAATGCGTTCGCGGGCATGGCAAGATATGAAAGAGCCGCAAGCGCCAGCAAGGCGATGCCTGCTCCGTACACGCCCATTCCCTGCCACTGCGCGTACAAAAACGGCAGAAGTTCAAACGGGGTGCCTGCAGGGGCCGTGGCTGCGGGAATCACCGGGGCCGCGGTGCCTTCTTCGCCGGCTTCTCTTACGGTTTCACGGGACGCTTCGTCTTCGAGTTCCCGTTCAAAGTCTTCCAGATCGGATTCTTCCGGCGCGATTTTGGCCCATCTTGCTTTGGATGATTTTTTGGAAAACCGCGCCAGTCCCAAAAACGCTGAGAACAGAACCACGAAACCGGTTCCTGCAGTCAGCAGGCGGGTGGAAAGTTTCATCCCCTCTTTCAAAACCGAACCGTCCGGAGAAAGCTGTTCGTGACCGATCAGGAATAAAACGATGACAGGAAACGCGATCGACGCCAGGAAAGTCAAAATGGTGCCAACAATGCGGATCGGATTCTGCGACGAACCTTCCGCGACCCAGGTCCAGAATTTCTTCCAGAGAGACAGTCCCTTGTAGGCTTCATAAACAGCTTTTTGCGCTTCCTGGAAAGCTGTGACCTGCTCCTTGATTTTTTTCACCAGCTTGCGAGCCCTTTCCATATCTTTCATGAGGCTCAGCATTTCCTTTTGCGGAGCTGTTAAATCGGCAGGGTCAGCATCCATGGCCGGAACAAAATCGTCCAGACCATCTTCCGCGATTTTGCGTTCCAGCCTTCCCATAGATTCCTCAAGGCGTTCCATACGGGGAAGCAGCACTTCTTCAAACTGCTGGGTCTGGGCATCGAATTTTTCAGCGGCTTCTTCAAATTCCATCAGGACGGTAGCAAGTCCGTCCGACGATCCGGCATCTTCCAGAATGCCGGCCATATCAAAAATTTCTTCTTCGTCCGTATCGTCCTCATCACCGGTTTTTGCAGCTTCCGCGGCGGCCTTTTCTTCAGCGCCATCCAACTGATCCTGGAGGTCGGTAATTTCTTTTGAAATCCCCTGAGCGAGCTTGGCGGCTTCCGAAGCCAGCTGTTTTAAGCGGCCGCGGCTGATATCCGCCATAAGCGTTGAAGCGTCCCGGGTAGAATTTCTGACTTTATTCAGGAGCGCCTTGACGGGAAGAGTGGCTTCAAGGGCTTCATAGCGGGCCGGCTGTGTGGTTTTAAATTCTTCAACCAGCTTGAATTCACGGACCAGCTTCATGATTTCATTGTAATTGGCCTCTGAATCATCAGCCATGTAGGTCTTTAAGGCAGCCTTGAGACGGTCGCGTTTTGTTTTAGCGTCAGCGGCATTTCCGAATATCGAAGGCAGGTATCCCTGACCGGCGACAATTTCCGCGTAATCTTCTTCAAGATCAGGGTCTTCAAAAAGATCAGCCGCTCCGCCCCACATGCGGTCCAGCTGTTCAAGAATGACCTGTTCAAGTTCGTTTTCCGTCAAGCGGTCGAGGGCGTTCTTTTTTGATGCCGGGCCGGTTGCAGCTTCGCCTTCCTCTTCGTCGGCCGCCGGAGTCGTCGTGCGCATTTCAGAGCGAGCCGCGATTTCAGAAAAACCAAAATAAGCCAGTTCCAGCAGCGCCAATTGCTTGCGGCGGTTAAAAGCCCGCTTATTGGCAGTGGTCGCATCCATGCGTGTTTTGGCTTTGGGGCTCAGCGCCTGGCGATCCGCCACGGTTTCCGCTGCCAGTTTCTCCGTCTGGATCCTCAGAACCAGGCGGAATTTTTTCTGAACTTCTTCAAGTTCTGATTCAGCCTGGCCAAAAATTGACCAGTCGCCCGGAATATCGTAAGTGGTGGAAGCTTTATATTTATCCCGCAGGGCAATAACGGCGCGCAGCTGCTGGGCAAGTGAATCATAGCCTTCCAGGCGCTCCATAAGATCCGCCGGTTCAACGTAAGAGCGGATTTCAGTCATGAGGTAAGTTGCCTTGCCCGAAAGCGCTTTCATTTTGGTCAAAAGTTTGGCTCCAGCCGCAGCCTCTTCGCGTTTTGTCCTCGCCGCTTCCTGGGCAGGTTTTTTCAGTTCTTCAGGAATTCCGGGGATGCTGTCAGCGAATCCCAGGTTTTTTGTCAGAGCTTCTTCAAGCTTGGCGTCAAAGATATTAAGACCGGAAATAACAGTTGCGACCTGCTCAACCGCAAGGTTTGTGAAGCCGTAGATGGCGTCCTTGAGAGGCCCGTCAGGTAACGGTTCAGGGAAAGCAATCCGGACAGGTTCCAGAACGGCTTTTACCCGGTTGTAAACTTTGGTTGGAGTATTCAGCTTGGCGTCGCCGGCAGCAATTTTTTCGCGGACCAGGGTCAGCTCGGTGCCTACGATTTCCGCGCCCAGCGCCTGCGCGGTTTCCCCTGCCTCAAGCCTGTCGTACCACCTTGCGGCCTTGACGCGCATTTTCACAAGCATGGTTTCAGCTCCCGTGATGCTTCCCATCTGGCTCGTATGAGCCTGCTCAAGAGGGGCCCGAAGAGCGAGGTCAAGTCCGTTCACCTGACGAAGAAGATCATCCGCGCGTTTTTGGGCGGTCGTAATCAGGTCCGGCCCCCAGCTGGTCAGCGGCGTGGAACCGTCCGCGGGAGTCAGGAGATTGGATTTGATCTCTGCGATAAGAGTGGGAAATACCTTCGGGAGTTCGGCGGTCACATGCCCCGTGATCTCAATGATTTTTGTATTCGCGGCGCGGTCAATAGGTTCGCGGATCTCCGGAGGAAGTGACGCGACATCCGTCTGCGCTAACCGGTCCTTGATTTGCTGGACAGTGGCGGTCGTAATATCCAGATCATCAATCTCACCCGTGATTCTTTCAATCGTGGCCGTAAGATCCGCCTCAGCCTGCTGAAGGCCTCCGTCCGGCTGCTGGCCCTTCAGGCGTGAGGCGCTTGCGCGGGAGATCACCTTGACTTCATCGAGACGTTCAAGCAAAGCAGCTTCAAAGCCGCCCAACTCCAGTTCCGCCTTTTCTTTGCCATATCCTGCCGCGAGCAGAGGAAATTTTGTTCCGCCGGTAAAGTCTCCGGAAAGAGTTTCGAAAGCAATGGTCAGCTCTTCGATTTTGTCACGCGCCGCCTGAATCTGTCCTTCGGTAACATTGTCACCAGCGCCCCGCACAATTACAATCAGAGGCTCGAGTTCATCATCGATTCTGAGGTGCAGGTTGTCGACAAGATTCTGGAATAGAAGCAGCTGGCCCGCGGTCTTGGCCTGATCCAGGGCCGAGCGAATTTCGCGAAGAGTTTCATCGATTTCACCAAGGCCCTCGCGCAGTTTGCTCGCGGCCCGCATTTCAGAGCGTTTTGTGCCCGCAGCGGCTTCGAGTTTGCCCAGGCGTTCTGTGAGCTGGCGTTGTTCCTGGCGGGTTTTGATACGATCCCGGGAACTCATCTGGCTGATAGCTGTCTGACGTTCTGAAATCTGCCGGATTTCGGCAAGAATCAATGAAAGTTCAGTCGGAATCGGAGCGCTAAAGTCCAGAGGTCCGGAAACGGGCGCAGATACCTGCGCGGGAACCGGAACAGGGAGAGGCTCGGTTTCAACCACAACCTGGGCGGATTCCTGGCGCCGGGTCTCAGCTTCGCGTCTCTGCCGGCGAAGATCTCCTCCCTTGGCGCCGTAAGCGATTTCGCCTTCCTGGAACCGCGCAGTCACGGCCTCGGCCGCGGCCTCAAAACCTTCTTCCCCTTGGGCCAGAACATGAAAACGTCGGGTCAGGAGCTGGCGGGTTTCAGCCACGGCTTCCGCGATATTAATAGAAGAGAACTCATCAAAACTGGCGGGCATTTCAGAATCCACAGTCAGAGTATTGATGCGTGAGATTTGCGTGTTAATGCGCTCAAGCATGGCCGTGCGGAAAGCCAGAACAGCGTCTTTCTGCCCCTGTTTCAATTTCGCGACAATACTCGCGCTCAGACGCGCGGCCTCTGCCGGAACTGCATCACCGGTCACCTCACGAATAATGCGAAGCTGGCCTTCGTGCTGTTCCCACAAATCATGCGTCATTTGAGCGGCGGTAAACCCATCGAGACGCTTGAGTTCCTTGACCGCGTCGGTGACTGTCTGCACGCCTTGTTTGCGGGTAATGTAAAGGTTTTGAACTTCACCCAGGTCACGGCTAAGTTCTTCATTGGCCGTGCGGAAAGGCGCGGTGATTTCATCGTGTGTCTGGGGAATTTCGGCCGCAAGCTCTCTCCGCTTGGCTTCATACTCAGTAAAAGGACTCCACTTGCCCCAATCCGCAGGAACGGCTCCGTCAAAAGGAATCTGTCTAACGGCCTCGCGCATTTGGGCCTGAAGCCGGGCAAGCTGATTCTGATAGCCGCGGACTTTGGCCAGCAGTTCTTCGCGAACCCCCTCTTCAAGCGGGGCTTTGGGCAGAAACGGAGCTTTCTGTTTTTGTCTGTAAGTGTCGCGGGCTTTTTCAAGCTTTTCAGCCAGACCTGAAATCCTGGCATCCTTGATCGCTTCGATCTCCGCGCCTGCAAGAGGCTTCAAAGGCTCGATCGTGGCTCCGGAACGGGTACCGAAACCCGTTTTGGCCATGGCAAGCGCGGCCGCGTAAACACGGTCATTCAGCGGTGTTCCGCGCAGCTTCGCGGCTTCAATCAAAAAGGACTTCGGGTCCTTGGTCATGAAAAGCGCGATCCGCTGATTAAAATTCACTCCCGGGATTTTTCCTTCGGGAGTCTTTATGTCTTCAATAGGAACCCGCGGATCATCAATGTCTTTCTGAAGCGCGTCCAGCGAAGCTTCCACGCGGGCAAAGAAATCATCCTTGTAACGTGTTTCGAAGGCTTCGAATTGGGCAGGCAGACCGGTGATGAGCGCGACCAGGTCGCCTTCACGGGCTTCTTTCACTGGCCCTTCTTCCGCCAGCGTCTGAAGAGCGGCGGAGATTTCTCCGCGTATTCTCACAGCCTCAAGAACCTCCTCAACCGAGGGTTTGGGTTTTGCCAGATAGACCGCAAGAGCATCAAATTTTCCTTTGACCGCGATCTGGGCATCAAGAAAAGCCCGGCGATTTTTGTGAAACTCTTTAAGGCGGGCAGCTTCTGTGCCAATGAGCGCCCGGACTGCGGTCAGGCGCTTGGTTGCCTCCGCGTCCACGCCCGGCTGGATTTGTCCAGCCTGGGCTCCGAAAGTCGTTTCAAGAGCCTGAACTTCCTGAGCAAATTTTTCATAATTTACGGTCAGATTCATTTCCAGGATTTGACCTTCGATTCTGGAAGCTTCCTGACGAATACGGGCTTCAAGATTCTTGATGGACTGATAAAGGTTAAAGCGGCCTTCGATTCCCGAAAGAACTCCGGGCGCGGAGCCTTTCCAGCCATTCACGTCTGCGGGGATGGTATAGCCCTGGGGAAACTGCCCCGCCAGAGTCTCGATCTGCTTTGCGGCCAGACGGGCACGGCCAACTTCCTCAGAGTCAATATAAGGAAGAGCAGCGATAGCGTTTAATTCAGCAAGCGCGGCTTCAATTCCGTTTTCAAGCCTGAAGACAA
The DNA here is from genome assembly GCA_964541285.1 of uncultured bacterium. Taxonomy (GTDB): domain Bacteria; phylum Omnitrophota; class Omnitrophia; order Omnitrophales; family Aquincolibacteriaceae; genus CAYLPP01. The sequence continues at coordinate 6,304 of CAZIQJ010000042.1, forward strand.
GAACTTTGCGCTCATGCGCGGCGCGGAAAGCTGGAATTCCCTTCGTCGCGTTTTGCAGAAGCGCAAGAGCGCTCTGCAGAAGCGTGTCCGCCTGAGATCCCGCCGTGATGCGTGAGCGGACCGGCGCCAGCATTTCCTGTATCCTGGTTTCAAGCGCTTTGGCATCTTCTTCAAAACCCGGAGCGGGATAAGGCTGTTTGCGGCCATACTGATCTACTTTCCCTTTGAGGCCCTGAAGCCCTTCTTCTACAGCTGTCTGAATTTTTCTTACCGCGCCCAGCACGGATCCCCGCTGCTGAATAGCTTCAGCGGCTGCGCGCCCGCTGGCCGCGCGTGTCTTGATGAATTCGGGGCGGCGCTGTTCTTCAATTGTCTGAAGAGCCTGCTCCATAGCCGCAAGTTTTTCAGAAGCTGCCTGAACATCGGCTTCCTGCGGTTCCGGTTTTGTACGGTTCAAAGTCTCAAGCTGAAAAACCTCGGTCAGCACAGAGCCGGCGCTGCGAAGATCCGTCTGTTGAAGGCGCGCCGCGGCTGTCACCGCATCGATAAGAGAGCGGGCCTGCGTATCAGCTCCCGGATTAATCAGTCCGGCCGCCTGAATCACGGCATCCAGCTTTGCCGCTTCGGTTTCCACATTAAAAGGAGCTGCAGCCGTGAAACCTTCCAGAGTTTTCCAGGTCGCTGCAGAGACCTGCGTCAACTGCAGCTGAAGAGCCTCGATAGCATCATAAAGAGCTCTTTTTCTGCGAATTTCGCCCATGGCGCTGTTTGCCGCCTGAACAATGCGCAGAACATTTCTGTTTCTCGCGGCCTGAGGAATACGTTCAACAGCCGCTGTCAGCTGAGTGTTGAGCGAAGCCGCTGACTGGACCTGATCAGGCGTCGGCTTGGCAAGTTTTTCAATAGCTTCAATTTTTTCAAGGAACGTCTGCGCTTCACGTTCCGCGGCAACGTAACCCGTCTGCTGGCGGTACGCGGCCTCGATTTCCCCCGCCTTGTCGTCTACCAGGCCGAGGGCCGCGGCAAGAGCAGCTGCCTGGGCCGAGCCTTCTCTGAGCTGGGGAACTCCCGTGGTTTTTCTCGCGCGGAACGCCGCCAAATCGCGCGCGTAGTCCGCGTAATCCGAGGTCAGGCTCAGGGCGCCGACTTTACGCAGAATTTCAGCGGCAGCAGTCTGAACACCTGAAGCATACCGGGCGACGGCCTGCTGTTCTTCGAGAACAACCTGCTTCTCTCTGGCGCGTTCGCGGATTTGTTCCTCGGCACGGGCATGAACCTCTCCGTAACCGGCAAGAAATGCCAGGCGGCCAAGCACGCCTTCCACAACACTCCCGATACTGCCAAGGACATCGGATTCAGCATCTGCCTGGACCTGTCCGAGCGACTCGTCCACTTCTTCAACTTGAGTGCTGATATAAGCGCCGAGTACCAGCTGGAATTCTTCCTCACGGCGGGTTTCTTCACTTTCCATGGCCGCGCCAAGCTCATCAAGTTCGTCCACACGCATTTCAGAACGCTTGACCGCGGCCAGCCTTTTAAGAATTTCGTCAAAGCTCATCATGAGCAGAACATCCGCCTGATCAACCTTGATGCCCTTTTCGCCCAGCTGCTTGCGTCTGGCGCGGTCTACGATTTCAGCGCGGACTTCCGTAATGGCGGTCTTGAAGGCGCCCGCGAGGTCGCCGTTGGCGGCCTGCATGATCGCTTCGATTTTTTCTTTTTCCGCCCCCATGCTGGCGAGCGTCAAAGCGAGAAGACGTTTTTCTTCCCGGAGATCCGGAAGGTTGCGCTCAAGAAGACCTTTTTCTTCACGCAAAAGCCGGAGAGCATCCTCATCCCCGGTTTTTTCGGCTATTTGTAAATTGATCGCTTCAAGTCTGGCTTCCGCTTCACCCAGAGCAACGCTTTGCTTTCCGGCTTCTTCTTCCAGAAGAGCAACAAAGGAATCAGTTTCAGGTCCGAATTTTGATTTAAGCGCAGTAATTCTGCTTTCAACATCCTGAATTTCTACTCCCAGCGGCGTCCGGGCATCATCGCCTGCTTTCATGCGGTCAAACCTGCGCTGAAGCGCGTTCCGGTTTACGAAGGCAAGGAGCAGTTCTCCGTAAAGATCGCGAAGCTCGCGGGAACGCAGGTCCCGCGCCTCACGCAAAGCCTGGGCGTGTTTTTCAGCCTGAGCCACGGCGGCCGCCTTGAGCCTCTCAATTTCCTCATTGGCTTGTCTGAGCAGGCGCTTTGCCTGAGTAAGCTGGGGTCCCAGTTGCTTCTCGATACGCTCCTGAAGCTGGCGGTTTGCTTCGGTCAGCCGGACCACAGTCTGTTTTTCTGCCTCAAGGGCCTTTTCGGATTTTTGCAGCGCCTGCCGGTGTTCTTCCTTCATGCGTTCAATCGTGGCTCTTGCGGCTGTCAGTTCAAGTTGAGTCTGGTCCGCGTCTTCAAGCAAAGCCTCGGAAGTTGCCGAAGAAACCTCCTCAGTCGGCGTCGCGGGCGTCAGATTCAACCCGGCCACAATCGCCAGAATTCTTTCATATTCTTTCTGCAGCCGCTCAGCCAGGCCAATTTGAGCAGTCAGCACAAGCCGGGCAACCGCTTCGCGTTCCCCCAGGGCCGAGCTAAGCGCTTCACGCAGCCGTCCGAGCTCCAGCTCCGCGGCTCCCCGCCGGCTGATCGCCTCAGCCAAAGCCTCTTCAAGCCCCTGCTCTCCGGCTTTCTTTTTGAGTTCAAGAATCAAACGTTCTGCTTCAGCCCCAAAACTCAGGATCTGCGTTTCGTAAACCTTGGCAAGAGCCGTGCTAAGGACTTCAAGGTCCGCAAGCTTGGCGTCATACTCCTTCTGCCTGCGTCCCGCGATCGTGTCCTGCTCCAAAAGCTTTGCGCGAACAGATTCAACGGTTTCTTCGCCGTCAGCCGGAACTTTTTTCTTCAGTTCTTCAAGCTGCCTGTTTAAGTCGATTGCGAGCTCACGCTGAACCCGTGCCTCATCCCGGGCCAGACGAAGATCATCCTGCGCGGTTGCGAGCTTGCGCTTCAGCGCCGCTGCATCGTCTTCACCGGTCGTGTCCGCCGGGGCCCGTTCTTCTCTGAGAGAATAGGAGGCCATGTAGGTTTCCACCACCTGGTAAATCTCGAATGCGGCTTCGCGTTCACGCGCGTAGGTTTCTTCAATGGTTCCAAAGAAGGTGGATTTTCTGACATCAGCGGACAAGAGGCTGATCATCAAATTAATTTTGCTGTCGACCCTAGTGTATTCATCGATAAATTCGGAGAACTCTTTTCTGAAAGCGGAGAGTTCCTGAGGCTTGACTCCGCGGACAGTCCAGTCGCGGAAATAAGCAAGGCGGAGGGAAATCTTTTCCATTTCCTGTTCAATCTGGAAGCGCGTTTCCAGGATCTGCTCTTCACGGAGCATTTCCTTATATTCCTCGTCAAGGCTGCCGACCTGGGCTTCCAGCCCCTTGAAACGTTCCAGCAGTTCCGCTGCCGCGATTCTCATTTCAGATTTCGCCTGGGCCACAGCGCCGCGCATACGCACCATCTCTTCCCGGGTCAGACGGCCTTTCTTGCCAAGAAGCTCGCGGGTGGTCTGCCGTGCCTGGCCCACTCTTTCCTGTTTATCTGCCAGCGGCTGAGGAACTTCCGTGACAGGCTTTGTCAGGGCGGGAGCAGGTTCAATAACTTCCTCAGGGACAATCGGAAGAACAATAAGATCGTATTCAACGCCGTTTCTTGAAAACTTGTATGTCGCAATCGCGCCAGGCTCAGAGGCTTCGCTTCTGGGGCGGATCAGGATACGTATTGCCGGCTGAGGGATTCCTTCCAGAACACGCTGTCCTTCGATGGCGAGATCATAAGCGCGCCTGTTTTTTGCGGCGTCCGTAGCAAAGCCGACTCTTGAAGCGCGGATATTTCCATGCGCGGGTACCACGCGGTCCGCAGCCGGAATTTCTTTACGATCAGCACCGGCCCCCTCAATACCATGGCCTTCTTTACCAATAATGCCGCGCATGCCCGGAGCCTGACCTTCCTCATTGCGCGCGCGCTGAAGGGCCGTTTCCATAAGGTTTTCTTCTTCGCTGTACGCGCGGAAACTTGCGGTTTCGTTTTCCCCTTCCCGGCGGATGGTGACAATAAAAGTCCAGCGGCCGCGTTCAGACTCAACGGTTATTTTGTAACGGACTTCAACTGTCTGGCCCGCATCATAAGTGCGGCGTACATGCACCTGGGCGGGATTTTTGTCCGGGGTGGTTCCGGCAGCCGCATAAGCCTTGAGGATGGCTTCACCCATACTGTTGGCATCCACGTTTTTGGGCTTTTTGGAAAATGTTCTGCCGCTCAGGGCGTTGAGAATCTCCCGGTCGCGGGCCTGTTCATCAATAGTAGGCGCTGTGCTGGAAGGAGCGATTGAGAAATCAATGCCTTCCGGCGAGCGAATGGACTTGTTGGTTTCCGCCAGAATGGCATCGGCGATTTCCACGATACGGGAAGCCTGGGCTTCATCTCTTTTGGCAGCAGCCAGACGGCTGAATACCGCACGAACGCGCTCCACCTGGGCGTAATGCATAACAGCTTTATCCGTCTTGGTATCAGCCACCGCCTTTTCAATGCTTTTGCGGAGAAGCGGAAGAAGTTTCGTTTCAATCAGCTTGAGCGAGCCGTCCGCCTTAACGTCCTTCTGCAAATGAACAGCAAGCACGGTTTGAAGAAAACCGTTGTTATAATTCGGGGACTTGCTTTCAGGAATCTTGAATCCCTCCGGTTTTCCGGGCGCGTTCAGGATCAGGACTTCGCTTCCCGCAGGAAGGCCGGCGGCTTCCGTGAAATAATTAAAAACAGCTTTTCTCTGGGCATCGTCAAGTTTTTCCCAGTCTCCCGCGGCCATAGCCGCATTCATGGAAGCCCAGAATTCCGTCAGCTTGGATTCAGCGGCCTTGAGCCTGTCTTCGACTTTTACGGCGTCCGCGGCGCGCATCTCGGAACGCTTCCACGCGTCTTCAAGCGCATTGATAATTTCCGGACGAAGGCGGTCACGGTCCATCGTCGCAACCGCGATCGTGGAAGAACCCATAGGCATCTGGCCAAAATTCTGTCCCAGCGCGCCTCTTGCGTCCGCGCGAAAAGCCTGGCTGGCATCCGTGGGCCAGATAGCAATCGTCCGGACCCGGCCCGAATTTTTGTCAGCGGGACTGGAATAGAACCGGTATCTCTGCATTTTTGCGGGAGGCTGGCCCGGCAACGCAGGCGTCTTCGTAGACTCCAGCACACCGCCGGTCACGCGCTCAATCATGGCGCTCAGGCCAAGCTGGCTGGAAGGAACCGCAGCGCGCATTTCAGAACGCGCTTTGGCAATGTCCGCACGCTGAAAAACCATCATAATGACCAGCAGCGAAAGGTAGAGGCGGGCCGCGGGCAAAGTCAGTCCGGAAAAATCACCCGGGATGAGATGCTCGGGGGACAGCTGGAAGCTGGGGTCACTCAAAGTCGAGGGCTTGGGCGGAAAAAACGCTTCAGTCAGCGACTTTTCAAGCTCCATGGGTTTGCGGCGAAGAGCGTCTTCATATAACTGATTCTCGCGCTCAGCTTCAATCTGGTCGATCCTGGGCGTAATGACAAAATAGGAAATGTCATGCTCGCGCAGGTATTTTTCAATTCCGGGCGTATGGAACCCGCCCGTCACAATAGCCGATATTTTTTGATTACCGGCTTCCATTTTATCGACCGCTTTCCCGATCAGGATACGATCACGGGTAAGAGCTGCGGAGTAAAACCGCTCTACCTGAGCCAGATCCTGATCGAGCATCTCCAACTGGGACGGCAGTCCGTAGGAGAAGTTGTGTTTCGCAAAAAGCGGTCTTAAAATTTTCTGAAATGTTTCCGCCTTGAATTCACTTTTGTAGGAATAAAAGAAATCCGCGTCCTGCTTGGTCAGCGTGAAGTCAAACATCTTGCTGGTGACGTCAAAAATCCGCAGGAGACGGTCCAGCTGCACTTCCTCATCGTTCCTGAAAAGCTTGTTTTTGATCGATGACTCCAGGCCAGCGATTTCATCAAAAATTTCAAGGTCGATGGAATCGTAAATGCGCATGTACTGGAGGTAGTTCAGAACATTGGCGTATTTCTTGTCCAGTGCCACAGCCTCCCCGGCCGCGGAAGCTGCCGGAGGCGCGGGCGCGTTCTTGATTTCCTCTTCCAGGTAGCCGTAGTATTCCGAACGTTTCATTTTCTTCATCCGGAACTGGACCGTGTTGGTCAAAAAGCGTGAGAGCCGTTCGCGGGAAATGATTTTCTTGAGGTCGCCGGTCAGAGAGTCAACTTCCTTCTCGGCTTTATCGAAATCGATCTCCTTTTCAAGATCCACAAGCTTGACCAGAGAATGCATGCCGGGATATTCGTGAAGGGCGATATTGTTTTTCTTTGCCATCTCCAGCAGGAACCGCACATAAGCCACA
>CAZIQJ010000043.1:0-12240 GCA_964541285.1 uncultured bacterium
TGGAGGCCCGCGCGTTTTGACTTACCGGGAACTCATGGAAATCTATGCCCGTGAAGCCGGACTTCCCAAAAGATTTATTGTTCCGGTTCCATTTTTGACGCCGCGTCTGAGTTCTTACTGGATCCACCTCGTGACTCCGGTTCCTGCCTCGATTGCGCGGCCCCTGGCTGAAGGATTGCGGAACCCCGTGGTGTGCACGGAACATGAGATTGAAAAAATAATTCCCCAGAAACTCTTGTCTCCGGAGGAGGCGATCGCCCGCGCGCTGAAGGTCAGCGGGGAGCAGTCACCTCCGACTTCATGGACGGACGCGGGCCGCATGCCTGCCATGGAATCTGCCGATGCCGGAGATCCCGCGTGGGCGGGCGGCACGCTGCTCAAGGACTCGCGAGAGATCGAGATCACGGGGCGGGAAAAGGACGTCTGGGCGCGGATTATTTCGATTGGAGGGGAAAACGGCTGGTATTACGCCAACACGCTGTGGGCTGTCCGTGGATTTCTGGACAAAATGGCGGGCGGCGTGGGGCTTCGCCGGGGGCGCCGAGATCCGCACTTTCTGCGTGTCGGCGATGCGCTGGATTTCTGGCGCGTCATGGATGTTCAGGAAGGCAAGCGGCTTTTGCTGGCCGCGGAAATGAAACTTCCGGGCAGAGCGACTCTCCAGTTCGTGATGCATACCCGGGGAGGAAGAACTTTTCTGGAACAGAAGGCTTTTTTCAGGCCGCACGGCCTGCTTGGGATCGCGTACTGGTATCTCCTTTATCCTGTCCACTGCCTGATTTTTTCAGGCATGCTGCGTTCAATCGCGAACGGGAAAACAGGGACAATTTCGGCTGGATAAACAGGCGCGGTACGGTAAAATACCTCATGCGTATTCTCAAACTTTTGGCCCTTGGGGGCATTCTGCTGGCAGCGTTTTTCACAGCCGCGCCTGTTTTCGCGGGCGGGGATGAAATTGTTCTCAATGACGGCGGTTCTGTAAAAGGCAATATCGTGACGCAAAGCGAAGCGCAGATTTACATCGACGTGCCTGAAAAAGGGCTGGTGCGGATAGACCGCTCAAAAATCCGAGAGATCCATTTCGGCCCGGTGCCGGACCAGCCTGCTGCGGCAGCATCACTTCTTGATGTAAGCCCCGGAGCGAGGAATAAAAAAAGATCAAAATGAAAAAAACAGGGAAAGTGATGCTGACTGTCTGGGTCCTTCTGGCAGCTGTTCCTGTCTGGGCTTCGGATTCCCCGAAAGGGACTGAGCAAAGCGTGCAGGCTTTGATGCGGGGGGAGAAGAACTCCCAGACCGCGCTGGAGAATTTCACGGACACGTCACTTGAAGTCAGCGCGGCCCTGGTTTATCTCATGACCTGGATTATCACGTCCATGGACAAGCAGATCAAGGAGCAGTCGGACCGGGTGCTTCTGGTCCAGCAGGCAGGAGATGGGCGGAAGATTGATCTTGAAACGCAAAAGCTCAGGGAAATGAGTGAGAGGCGGGCCCAGGTGGCCCGGCTTTTTATGGAAGCAATCCGCAAGGCCGGCCAGCAAATGCCGCCCGCACAGAGTCTTGGGAGGTAACATGAAAAAACAGGCATTGAATCTGGTTCTTTTGACGGTCTGTGCCCTCAGCAGTCTGGGCACCACCTATGTTATCAAGGAAGGCGGCAAGGAAGTCGGCCGCTATGATGAAAATGACGGCAAGAATGAAGTTGTTGAAATGGGCAGTCAGCCGCCGGCCCGGGCTCCCCAAAAAGCACCGGCTGAGGCAAAGCCGGCCGCAAAAAAAGTGGATGTCTGGGGCGTCCGACGCGGCCCCAAGGTTGAAGGTTTTGAAGCAGGCGCCAATCCGCCGAGCATTGAAGATGCTCTGGCGCAGAGCCAAAAACTCCAGGCCCAGGCGGAAGCAAAAAGGATTGAGACTGAGCGGGCAATCGCGGAAGCCGCGCAGGGCTGATATGAAAACCCGCTGCGGATGGTGCGGAACCGACCCTGTTTACGTGCGGTATCACGATGAGGAGTGGGGAGTTCCTGTTTATGATGACCGCAAGCTTTTCGAGTTTTTGATTCTTGAAGGCGCGCAGGCAGGTCTGAGCTGGATCACCATTCTGAAACGGCGGGAAAACTACCGGAAGGCTTTTGACAGTTTTGATCCGGTGAAAGTCGCGCGTTACAGCCAGAAAAAAATGGCGGAGCTTCTTAAAGACGCGGGGATTATCCGCAACCGGTTAAAAATCAAGTCCGCTGTCGCCAATGCGCAGGCTTTTCTGAAAGTGCAGGAAGAGTTCGGCAGCTTCAGCAAGTATCAGTGGCAGTTTGTGGGCGGGAAGCCGCTGGTGAACAGGCTGAAAACCCTTAAAGGCCTGCCGCCGCGCACGCCGGAATCCGACGCTTACAGCAAGGACCTCAAAAAGCGCGGTTTCAGTTTTGTGGGCTCGACAATCATCTACGCTCATATGCAGGCGGTGGGGATGGTCAATGACCATCTTGTTTCCTGCTTCCGCTACCGGCAGGTTCAGAGAGGAAAGTAAATTTATGCGTAAAATCTCATGCCTTTTTTTGTGCCTGCTGTTTGCGGGCTGTGCCACGACTGGAGATTTTGGCGTGGAGCCTCTGGCTGTAGAAGCGGATTTGTCCCGTTCCACAGTTTATCCTAATGAACAGGTCCTTTTGACTCATCAGCTTTATACACGCTATGACACGCGGTATGAAGGGTTTGAAAAAGAACCGCTTCTTCCTTTTCAGTGGTTCGAGGATTTTCCAGCCACGAAGGACGTGGAGCGCAAGATCGTGAGGCGCAACGGCGCAAAATATGTCGAGGCCGATATCCGGCTCATGGCGCTTTTCCCCATGCGGCCAGGAAGGTTCACGCTGCAGCCGGGGGTTATCAAGCTTGGGTATAAAACCCGGCGGTTCCAGGGGGATTACACCCCTGACACGCTTTCCCACATGCCCGTGACTTTACAGGCTCTGGATTTTCCAGCCGGACAACCTGACGATTTTAACGGTTTTTGCGGCCAGTTCTCAGTTTCAAATCAGGCTATGGAGGTCACGCTGGAAGATGTCACCCTGACGCTGGAAGTCAGGGGAACCGGGAATGTGCGCCAGTTTCCCATGCCTCTACTGGACTTGCCTCAAGGCCTTAAACTCATGACTGTGGAAGAGAAAGCGGATATCCAGTTTTTAAACAGGGAAGTTACGGGCGTAAAAACATTCAAGATTCATCTAAGACCTGAAAAGAGCGGGAGATTTAAAATCCCCGCGCCGCATTTCAGTACTTTTAATCCTGGAAACGGAAGCTATGTCACAGTCCGCGGCAAGGAACTGGCGTTTGAAGCCGCCGCCTCAGCCCCGGTTCAGACCGCGCAGGATACCGGTTCCGGCACGCAGCTGCACATCCTGTTCGATATTTCCGGTTCCATGCTGGCGCAGGATTTTAAACCTTTGGACCGGATTTCTGTGGCTAAAAATTCCCTTGGGGAGTTTCTTTCCGATGACAGAATGAAAGACGTTCGTACCGCGCTCAGCTCTTTTGCCAAAAATGTCACAGAGGTCTGGGGTATGGAGAAAAATTCTCCCCGCCATCTGGATTTACTGGATCATCTGCAGACGACTTTCAAGGATTCGGACGGTACGGCCACGGGCAGCGCGCTTTATCAGGCGGTCAAGGCGTTTGACGCGCCCGGGAAAAAAGCCATTCTTCTTTTAACAGATGGTTCCAGAAACGCAGGCTATATCGACGCGTTGACCGCGGCCAGGCTGGCAGCGGAAAAATCCATACCGGTTTATGCGCTGGCCATTGGAAGAGGAGGGCTGGTGCCTTTTCCTGTGCAGGATCCTCTTTACGGTCAGCGTGAAATTCAGGCGGAGGTCAATGTGGATCGTGACGCTATTCGGGAAATCGCGCAGGTTACTGGCGGAAAGTATTTTGAGATCAGAAGTGAAGCGGACTTCAAGACCGCGGTGCAGGAGCTTGCAGCGGCTTTTGCCTCATAAGGCCGTCAGGTTTTTCTTCTGGATTTTTTTGAACCGCTCAAAAGACTCATCAATGATTTTCAGCGCGGTTTTCAATCCGTGCCAGCCTTCCACGCCGGTCTTTTTCTTTTCCAGGTCTTTGTAGACCGCGAAGAAATGCTCAATTTCCTTTAAAAGGTGAGGGGGCACGTCTTTCAGGCTCTTGATGTGGTTCCAGAGCGGATCTCGGATGGGAACGCACAGGATTTTGTCGTCCTGCCCTTTTTCATCCCACATTTTAAAAAGGCCCACAGGCCGCGCCTGTATAATGCAGCCGGGGAAAGTCGGTTCCCAGACAAGGACCAGGGCATCGAGAGGGTCTCCGTCGCGCGCCAGGGTGTTGGGGACAAAGCCATAGTCGCTGGGGTAATGGACGGAAGAAAAGAGCATCCGGTCAAAAATGATATGTCCGGTTTTCTTGTTGTACTCGTACTTGTTGCGGCTCCCCTTGGGGATTTCAATCATGACGGTCAGGGTGTGGTCGTTTTTTGCGGATTTCTTCTTCATAAGGCCCCTTTAAGTTTGAAGGATTATAACATGCAGGTTAAATGATCGGCATTTGACGTTAAAGGTTCAGGGGGCCTGAGCGTGACGCAGGTCACACTCAGGGATGCCGGGGAGTGTTACTCTTTAATCAACAGGAGGTTGACCATGTCAAAAGCAGAACCCGCAATTCAAAAATTTATGACCTGCCAGCCGCACGCGGTGGAAGCGGGTGAGACTGTGCAGAATGCCAGCAAAATGATGAGTGACCTGGCAATCCGGCATCTTCCGGTTGTCGAGGATGGAAAAGTCACGGGAATTATCAGCGACCGGGACATCAAGATGGCGCTCTCCTTGGTGGATGCCAATCCGCATCTGCTGCTGGTCAAGGACATCAGCCACGAGCACCCCTACACCGTGGATCCCGATTCGCATTTGAGTGATGTGGTGCGCGAAATGGCGGACAAGGCCTACGGATCCGCGATTGTGGTGCAGAACAACAAGCTGGTGGGTATTTTCACGACCGTGGACGCGTGCCGGGCTTTGGCCGCGCTTCTGGAAGTGCGTTACCATACGCACTAAAACCGCCTTTCTGAAAGCTCTTTGAGCCCCGGGAAGTACTTCCCGGGGCGATCTCTCACCGTAACTCAATTTCCTGCCTGTAGTTACACCCTGAAAATAGTGCTGTTTCCTGACCCTCTCTGCAATTACAATAGACAGCCCGGCAGAAGTCCGGAATCTATGAAGCTGATTCAGTTAGCCAGCAAGACAAGGCCCGCTTTTCTGCAGGCCGTTGAAGACCACGGAAGCTTTTTTATGGTGCGCCTGAAGGGCGATTTAGACACTCGCGCTCTTGAGGGGAACCATGATAAGATGACGGCCGTCATCGAGGAACACGGCCTTTATACCCGCTCGGTTTTGTGTGATTTTGGCGAGGTCACGGACTCGGACACGGCCACGGTGGCGGCGCTGATCGAGCGTTTTGCAGAGTTCCGCAAGGCGGCAAGCGGCCGTAAACTGATTTTTTTTAACATACGCGGTGAGCTCAAGGAAATTTTTGAGATCACCCATCTCGCAGAAATTTTTACCATCTGCGAGAACGAGCAGCAGGCTTTGGAAGCTTTAAAATAAAACCGGAGGATTTAAATGAATTACCTGATTTCCCACGTTCCCAATTCCCAGAAGACCCTGAATTACAAGATCAAAAGCGCGGAAGGCGGCAAGGAAGCCGCTTTCAGTTTCTGCAAGGAGCTTTATATGGTCTGGGGAAAGCCTTCTGAACAGAAGCTTGGCCAGGTCATGATCGCCTACGTCAAGAAAAACGGCTGGTCCAAGAACCCCGTTGTTCTGGATGAGAAAACTTCCGGCCGCAACCTGAACACTTACGTTTCTGCTCTTCTCGGCGCGAAAAAAGAAAAATAGTTTCTGCCTGGCCGGGGGAAACCCCGGCCAAAGCGGAGGCTGTTTCCGCGCCCCAACAGTTGACCGGAACGGACGCCTGCCATGTTTGCCCAGCTCAGGCATAACAAGTCGCTGACCCTTCTTCTTTCACTTCTTCTGCTGATCCTGATTTTTCCTTTTTTTGAGACTTCCCGCGTCGGGAACCTGCTTTTCATCCTTCTTTACAGTACGGTGCTGATTTCCGGGATTTACGCCATCAGCTACGACGCGCGCTATCTCGCGGTCGGTATCCTGCTCGCCGCGCCGGTTTTGATCTGCCAGTGGAGCAACATCATCCTGAACAATGCCTCGATTGATATTCTGGCGCGGGTGTGTTCGGTCATTTTTATGGCGTATACCATCATGGCGCTGCTGATACGAGTTCTCAAGGCGCCGTCCGTGGGGCCTGATGAAATTTACGGCGCGGTCTGCGCCTATGTTTTGATCGGGACGGTTTTCGGGCTGGTTTATTTTCTGATCGAAACGCTCCATCCCCATTCTTTTCATTTCAGCAATGACCCGGAGGCGAGCCTGGCCGCTTTCGTTTATTTCAGTTTTGTCACTCTGTCGACCGCGGGATTCGGAGATATTGTGGCCGTGCTTCCTTTCGCGCGTTCCCTGACCATCATTGAGATCATCATCGGCGTGACTTTTGTGGCCGTGCTGATCGGCCGTTTGATCAGCGCCAGCCAGCAGACCCGGCAGGAAGAGGAAACGGCCGGCAAGATCGAGCGGCACAGACAGGAGAAAGTCCTGCACGATCTTTTGCGTGACCGCCTGCCGCTGGCAAAAAATCCCGCGGCACTGGTTTTGTCCTGCGTGCTGCTGAATTTCGCGACTTCCATTCTCATGATCCAGTCCGGTCTGCCATTCTTTCTCGACAGCTGGGGAACTTCGCTGGCCGTGATTCTGGGGGGATGGTGGCCCGGCGCCGCGGCCGCGGTCTGTTATAACCTGCTGATTGCCGCGACGCACTGGGGCTGGGGCTCCTGGATATGGGCGCTCAGCAGCCTGCTGGTGGCCGGCGTAACCTGGTTTTTTTCAAAAAAAGGATGGATCAGCATTTTCAGGCCGCTGCACCTGGTTCTCGCGGGCATGGCAGCGGGCCTGCTTAACAGCATTCTGGTGCAGGCCATTATTTATTTCGCAAATATGCCTGCCTATCAGGGAACCCTGGCGGTCTACCGTTTTTTTCTGCGCGCGACTTCCAGCGGCACTTTTGCCGCGCTGGCGGAGAAATTTTTTGTGGAGATCGGGGACAAGGCCGTTTCTGTCGTGGTGGCTGCGGTCGCCGCGTTCCTGCTCCGTGACCTTCTGGAAAACTATAAAGTAAACATTCATAAACGCAGTATCAAGGCAGGCTCATAAACAGGAGAGTGGCAAATGGCAAAAGCAGATCCCAGAATGAAAAACTGTCCGTGGCTGATTCCGTATCTTACGGTGCAAAGCGCTGAAAAAACCCTGGAGTTTTATGAGAAGGCATTTGGTTTTGAACGCGGGACCTGTATCCCCGGGCCGGATGGAAAGATTATGCACGGGGAAGTGAATTATCAGGGCCAGACGCTCGTCATGTTCTCACCGGAAGGCAATATGGGGTGTCCGGCCAAGGCCCCGGCTTCCACGGCCCATATGCCGCCTTTCAATCTTTATGTCTATACGCATGATGTGGACGCTCTATACCTGCGGGCTGTAAGGGCCGGAGCGGAAGCGCTTCAGCCTCCCTCGGATATGTTCTGGGGAGACCGCATGGCGCGTTTTCGTGATTTAAACGGGTATCAGTGGACTTTTGCGACCAACGTCCGGGATTTTGACCCGGCGGCCGCGGCCTGCAAATAAAGCGGGCACGGCAAATGGAGAGTGTATGAGAAAGCATCTGAAGTGGATGGCTTTGATGATGGTGTTTGTTTTCGCGGCCGGAGGCGCGGCTTTGGCCAGGCCTGAAAAAAAAGAGCACAGCGGCGGGCATAAGCGCGGGCGTCACGGGGAACGGCGTCTGTCTCACGGCAAGAGTGTGGAAGCGGTAGAAAAGAAAAAGAAAAGTTCAAGAAAGAGCCGTCACGCCAGAGAAGAAGAACTCTCCCAGGAAAACGGCGGTGAAGCCCGGGATGACGGGCAGACCGCATAATTCAATTAACAGGGCCGGTTTTTCCGGTCACAACAACCCAGGAGTGCTTATGAAGCAATTTAAAACAGTGCACGTTTTCACTCTGTTCTTTCTTTTTACGGCGCTTTTTATGGCCCCGCGGGTTTCATACGCTGGAAAGAGCGCGCAGGAAATCGATGCCCGTGTGGACGCGGCGATTGAGCGTTTCAAGACCGAGGTTTACGGCGCGTCTGATATCATGAAAAAAGCCAAGGGCGTTCTGGTGTTTCCCAAGGTCTACCGCGGAGGAATCGGCATTGGCGCGGAATATGGTGAAGGCGCTCTGCGCATCGATGGCAAAACCGTGGATTATTACAACACCATCGGCGGATCCATTGGAGTCCAGCTGGGCGGGCAGGTCAGGTCGATTTACCTGTTTTTTATGGAAGACGCGGCGCTTAAAAGTTTTCGCGCCAGCAGCGGCTGGAAAGTCGGCGTGGACGGGTCTGTGGCCCTGATCTCAGTGGGTGCGGACGGGTCGGTGGACACCATGAAGACCAATGAGCCGATTGCCGCTTTTGTCCTGGGGCAGAAAGGCCTGATGTACGCCCTGACGCTTGACGGCACCAAATTCAACAAGACTGTTAAATAAGCGGTGAACGTGGATATTTTGCTGGGAACCGTGGCCGTTTTAATTGGAACGGCCACGGTTTTTTCTTACATTTTGAAGAGGTCTTCCGCCAAGAGGGAGGCCATGCGCCGTGCTTTTGGCTTCAAAGCCGGAACCGCCATCCATATTTTGGGGTATATTCTGGTGCCGATTCTTCTGGGGATTGTCCTGATCCTGAAAGGTCTGAAGTAAATCAGGAGGCGGAAGGCTTTTGCGCTGTGAGGGTATTTTTCAGAAAGCGCAGGCATATCCAGCTGACAAGCGTTCCCCATAAAGCCCCCGCGATCACGTCCGAAGGAAAGTGCACTCCCACATAAAGTCTTGTCACACAGACAAGCACGGCCAGCCCGTAAGCCGGCACGCGCGGAACTCCGAGGCCTGAGCTCAGGATCATGGCTGCGGCAAAGGCTGTGGAAGCATGGCCCGAAGGAAAAGAAAAATTCTCCGGATGATAGAAGATGACATGGACCGCGTCTTCTCCGAAAATCTTGAAGGGGCGGGGAGCCTTGAACAAAGCTTTCATGATTTCAATGGTTTGATGCGCCAGCAGTACGGGGAAGACCGCGGCCAGGCAGCGCTTGAAAGGATTTTTGCGGCTTTTGAGAAGCGTAAAAATGATGAGGGCCGGGAGAGCGAACCTGAGGCTGCCCAGGTAGGTGGGCCACGCCAGAATAAAATCCAGATGAAATTTCTGGAGATCGTGGACCGCGAAGAAAATCCGGCTGTCGATTTCCCTCAGAAGCATCATGGATCAGTCCTGGTGAAGGACCCGGGTGATCCTGCCGTCATTGATTTCGACAAGGACGAAGGGCCTGGTGTTTTTTTCTGAAGGGCGTTTGACGCGAATGAGAAGGGCGAGGGGAGAGTCTTTTGTCCATTCAGCCGGCATTTCAATGGACGGCGTCGTGGAATCCGCCGAGCCCAGCCGGTTTTCCTTTTTGTTTTTTCCGCTGAATGCTTCCGCGGAATAGACGGAGCCTTCAGCCGGAGCAAACTTGTACTGCGTTTCAAGATCAGCGAAGGAGAGCTTCCCGTTCTCGAAGCGGAAATTGTCCAGCGGGCTGGACTGGGAAAACCAGTAGCGCGTCACGGCTTCGCGGCGCTCCGTCAGGAATCTGAAAATAAAATCTTCGTCTTCCTGGCTGCTGTATTGTCCGGGTTTCAGCATGGCGCGGATTTCCTCATCCGTAAACTTCCGGATGATTTTCGCGGCCCAGAAAGCGTCAGCCCGGGTCATGTCCTTGAAAACGTAGTAGGAGAGCTGGACTTTGAATTTTTCGGGGTAGAAATATTTATTGTCCACATAGCCCAGCGCCGCGGACGCGTTTTCCTTGTTGCCGTTTTCTTCCCACCTCTTCTGCCAGTCGCTTTTACGCATGCCCAGGCTCAGAACGTTTTTGGAAGCTTCTCCGTAATCGGGCAGGTATTCATGCGTCAGCATGGGCGGCTTGGAACCTTTGGTTGAACCGCCAAGTGTTGAGTTGAAATCAATCAGGTAGTGTTTCAGCCGGGGCTTGCCGTTTTCCGTGACCAGCACGTCCAGTGTGTTCTGCCGGCGAACGTCATTGTTGTTCAGCCATGAGCTGAAAACCTGGAGGCCGCGCAGGGAACGCAGGCGCTCATGGTCAATAGTGTCATCCGGGTCATCCTTGCGGCGGCCCTGGAAGCTGAAAGCTCCCTTGACTTCGCCGTTCAGGATTTTGCTGGCTGAAGCGCGCAGGCGTCCGTCTTTGTCCCTGGGGAGCTGAAAAAGAAACTCTTCAAGCAGTTCAGGTGTCAGTTTCTTTTTGAACCCTGAACGGTCTACCAGAGTGGCATCCGGGGCAGGGACAAGTTTCTCAGGATCAAAAGTAAAAATGGTGTATTGGGGGACGTTGTAGCCAATAGCGTGATAAAAGCGGCAGGCAATGACCTCGGCCGCGCTGTTAAGCTCCATGTGTTCGATGGAGTCAAATTTTAAAAGGTATTTGTCCCCGCGCGAATCCGCGACAAAGAATCCGGGATTCAGGCCCTCTGCTTTTCCTTTAAAGACCGTGATCTGGCCTTCTGCCGGGCCTTCATTTTCTGAGGGCCCTTTGACCAGCGCTTCAATAGGCATGGTTTCGCGGCCGTGGCGGTTTGTGAAAAACGCGGAGTCTGGAACTTCATCGTAGACGTTGATGTCCTGAGCGTGGACTTTTTTACGGAAAAGTTTCCGGTACAGCCGGTCCAGGTGGAAGAACTGCGTAAGCTCGTAATAAACACCCTGGTCGGAGATGTCCGTGTAAAGCGAAGCCTTGCTGTTCTTGATGTTGAGTGTTTCCGCTGCCCGCGCGCTGCCAGCGGTCATGAGCAGGGCAATAAGGAAAGCGGAAAGAGTTTTTAACGTTTGAGTTTTCATATCAGAACGGCTTCCTGTTTTTAAAGTAAAAAACCGTGCCTTCATTTCCGTGGGCCATTTCAATGTCCAGAAGCACGCGCTGAAGAAAGCTGAAGCGCAGGCCAAGCCCATAAGAGGCTTCGAAGTCCTGGAACTGGAACTGCCCGAAGCTGTTGAAGACCTGGCCTTCGTCCAGAAAAATGACCTGAGTCACGGTCCAGCTGCGGTATTCATACACCTGATAGCGGTATTCCAGGTTTAAAAGCACCGCGTTTTCATCGGTGAAGCGGTTGGGGTCAAAGGCGCGAAGGGTCTGGGAGGCGCGGGAAAAAGTCCCGAATCCGCCGAGCCTGGCCATCTGATGAAACGGCACTTCGTGGTTATTCAGGGGGTTGTTGCTTTCGCCGTACAGGCGGATGGCGAAAACACGTTTGGGCGAACCGAGTTGAATGTCATCGCCAATGTCTGCGATCAGTTTAAAATACCTGGCTTCAGAATTTCCAAGCCCTTCATTGAAATCCGCAGCCAGCCGGATTTTTCCCGGAAGTCCTCCGAATTCTTTTTCCTGGGAGTGGGGAGGTGTCCAGTTAAACTCAAGCCCCGTGGTCAGGATTTCATCGCCGTCCAGTCCCGGAATATTCTGGCCTGCGAACGTGGTGTCAATCAGTCCGCGGTGGCGGTCCTTGCCGTCTGTGATATTGATGTTGCTGTAAGCGGCGCGCGCGTCGAGGGTCATGGTGCTTCCGGCCTTGTATCCGGCACGGCCTTCAATGACGGTGGATTCTATCTTGTAGGAAGTCCCTTCGCCCGCGCTGCTTTCCGGGCCAATACCATAAAAAAACTCTTCGGGGCGCTGTTTGTAATTGACGGACCCCAGGGCGCGCAGCCCGAATTCATCCGCGGGGGAAAGCCCCATGCGTGTGCCGGTTTCAAACAGATCATCATGACCGTACTTGACCCAGGTTTTGGCTTCGATGTTGGAGGGGAGATTGTCGTCAAGATGAAGAAGAACCGGAAGGTCCGCGGTCATGCCCTGCACCGGAAAAGTCACGGTGGGCGTCAGGCCCTGGTCATCAAGCTTTTCAAGCACATAGCGGGTTTTTGACGGGACTTTGTAGTCTTCCAGGAAAAGCAGGGTTTTATTGACAGGCCAGCGGACCAGTTCAAAGGGATAAGTCAGAAAATCGTTAGCCACACTGCC
>CAZIQJ010000043.1:12250-12731 GCA_964541285.1 uncultured bacterium
GGGTAAGCAAGCTCCTGGACGTACGGGTCATAGCCCGCTTTTTCCAGCTCCGCAAATGCGCTGGCGCCGCAAAACGTCAGGATGGAGATCGCGGCGGCCAGGCCCAGTTTGGAGGCGGAAAATTTTTTCATGTCAGGAATTGCTTTTCAGGGCGATGTCCAGCTCCAGGAGTTCATTCGTGAGAATGTCCTGAGTGTGCCAGGTTTTGCCGTCACTGGTTTTGGTGGTGTAGATTTCGTTTGTCATCCGTGAGCCATTGGCAATTTTTCTGACAAAGTCTTCAGCCGTTTTGATTTCTTTTTTGAAACGCCCGTATTTCCAGCGCATATGGGCTGCCGCGGTTTTTCCCGTGTGCTGCTCTCCATTGCGGATAAAGATACATGTGGACTCCGCGAGGCGCTCGAGCAGGTATTCAATTCTGCGCATTTCATAAATTTTTGTTCCGGGGCTGGCTTTCCGGAGCGCTTTGAAAGCATGGCTT
>CAZIQJ010000044.1:0-4796 GCA_964541285.1 uncultured bacterium
GCTGGCAGCGCGTCTGGGCGCATTGAAAAGACTTTTGAGGCCGGACGCTTACGAAGTTCTTTTCGGGGCTATGAGAAGAAACTTTTTTCAGGCCCTGAAGTCAGAGTACGCGCCCGGGAAGGACAATACGCTGCTTCTCAAGAAAACCCTTATCGAAGCCATGCTCCGTCAGAAAGTGGTTATTTCTCCCGCGCGTTCAAGCCAGCCTCCTGTGACCGGGCCGCAGCCCTGGCTTGAAAAGGACTCCCTGACAGGCTCTTACATGGGCAGCCGCACGATTCTGGATTATCTGCGGTTTGAAAAAGAAACATTTGAGGGGACTTTTGAAGATGTTGCGCGGCCCGGCGCCATCCGGTTCAGCGGCAGGGCGGCTCTGCGCGGCAGGGGGCAGGCCATGAAAATCCTGGAAGGTCTGTCTGCGGGCGGAGAAAAGGAAGCGGAGGCGAACCGGATACTCGCCGAGATTGATGAAACTGCTTTTAACGCTTTTCTGGCTTCCAGCGAGGGACAGCGGATTTTCCGCAGCCTGCTTTTTGGAGAAGTTCCTGGAATTTCCCTCGCCCGTATCTTTCGCAAGCTTTCTCCATCGTCAGTCCAGGCGCTGTTTCCGGAGCTTGAAGCCACGCGGAGTCTGAAGCAGGGAAGTTTTCATAATTTCCAGACTGTTTTTGATCACACCCTGGATGTTCTGGAAAAAACAGAACAGGACATTGCTGCCGGGAACGTCAACCGCTCCGAACAGGCGACACAGCTTTTCCTCAGCCTGGTCCATGATCTCGGAAAAAAACTTGAAGGGCAGGACCGGGCTATTTCCACCGGGCATCATGAAAGGACCGAGGCCTTGCTGCCCGTTGTTATCGAACGCCTTGGTTTGACTAATGCCGGAACTGTGGCAAATGATGCCTTGAAAATTGCTCCGGTCCACGGCGATCTTGGAGCCATTGCGGCCATGGCCGTACGTCCGGGAGCTGTGGATCAGGTTAAAAGACAGGCAAGGCTGACGGCTCTGGCCCAAAGATTCCTGCCAGAAAAACCTGAAGACAGGACCCGGTTGGTTTCACTGCTGTATCAATCCACGATTTACGACGTTTCCGCGATTGCCTGGGAAGAAAGAGGCCCGGGCCAGACGCGCTATACGCCTGAAATGCAGAAAGCGCTTGAAGATGCTCGGCGCGACCTGCTTCAGGAAATTGAGCGGCAGGCTGGAGAGAAACGCTCCGAGATGCGCTCCGTCACCCTGAAGGGTTTTGAAGGGCGCGAGCTGAAGAGCCGCATGTTTGCAGGAACTGCGGCAGGCGAACAGCTGTTCGGATTTTTTGTGGCGGCCATTTGAAACCGGGATTTCCTTATAAGGAATATGCAGGCCATTCATCCGTAGAAAACCATTTCGTTTACCGACACTTCCAATGTGGAAGTTGAATTAAGCCCGGAATCCTTGCAAGGGGACGAACGTGATTTTTTCAGGACGACCCTTCGCGTCGACGGAACAGAGTATCCCGCTGGTTTTTATGTCGGGCTGATCCGGCCTGAGCATATCGTGGATGCCGCGGACATTGCCCGCGCCGGCTATGGCCCCCGGATCGGCGTGTATCAGGATTCACCGAGCGCGGGGAAAGGCGTTCTGGGCGCCGAGATTATTGAAGGAGACACGGTGGCAGCGCTGCTTGCCAAAGGAGATTCCCAAAATGCTTTCCGCGCCATGATCCAGACAAATCTTGCCCTTCTTGCACTTCGTTACCACTATTCCGATGTCAGGGAAAATCTGAAGAATGTCATGAGGGATAATTCCGGCCGCATAAAAATTATCGACCCCGGCCTGAGGATGGGCAAGCAAGCCGGTGAAAAAACTCTTTACGAATCCTATGAGCATATGAGGAGGGCCGGCAGGCTTGAAGATCCTGCGTGGATGGCGGAGGAGGCCGTGCGGCTGGTCCGGGAGCTTTTTAAAGATGACACGCTTGCCCAGTCTTTTCTGGAGCGAGGTGTGGAGTATTTGAAGTCGGAAGTCGGCCTGGACTTTTTCGCGATGAGGGATCTTCTCAGCCCTCAGCTTCAGACTTATTTATCCACTCTTGAAGAGAGAACCGCAGCCCTGCGTTCGGAAATGCGCACGAGTCAACCGGCAAGGGAAGTCATTCTGCGGGAAGCAAAGGCCCGGCAGGAACAGCGCACGGATGAGCTGATTGCTGCGCTTAAAAATTTATGGGATCAGTTCCCGGGGACCGCGCATTTTCAGTCTGAGGCAGGACCTTCGGCAGTCGCGGCGATTATCGTCAAGCGGAGGGAGGATGCTTCGGCTAACGGAGGTGTCCTGCTCAGTTCTCTGGACGAAGCCTGGCAGGATACGGATGAAGAAAAGCAGAAGAAGAGAAGGTATGTCGCCCCGCGCGATTTTGAAAGGTTCGGAATACAGTTTCTGATTTCCGTTTACGCGGCTTCCGCCGATAAGCCGGACATCCGGGATGCGGTAAAAAAGATTTTAAATGACTTCTGGGCCATGGACGAGGTCTGGGCGCGTAAATTGCGTGAAGCCGGCGCTGCTTTCTCTGAAAGCGACCGGGAAACCCTCGAGGAAAATATCCTCCTTGCCGCCCGCCGGACGCTGGAGCAAAAAGCGCTGCTGGCTTTTGCCAAAACGTCAGGAACTTCTGCCCCGCGGGGTTTTTACTCCATGGAAGCCGGGCAGTTGATTTTTTATCCGCAGTCCGGCCCCGACATTATCAGCCGGTATGAGTTTGATCTTGGGGCTTTGACTTCCCGTCTGTCGTTTCAGCGCACGCACACTCTGGACCTGGCGGCTCTCTGGGAGAATGAAATGGCATCCAGCACGGATGCGGGCACCGCGGAGCAGCGTGACCTGGTCCGCGCGACGCATGATTACCTGAATTTTTATTATGAAAGACATCGCAAGAATCTTCTGACCCGCGCCGCTCGTTTAAAAATCGAAGTTCCTCAGGCGGAAGAGTTCCGTTCCTGGAATCTGGAGAAAAAAATCAAATGGATCCGCTCAGCCCGGTCTGAGGAACTGAAATCCCTTCAGGATTACAGAGACACTCAGGACGGCAGGCTCGCGGACCTGCGCCGTAAAGTTGATGAATTGCGGGAGCTTGACTCCGCTATTGCCGCCGCGCAGGCGCAGGCGCTGGAAGCTGAGCGTAAAGCCTTTTACCGTCCGGATCCGGCAGGCGAATATTTGATGGTGCTTGATCCCGCGAAAGACGAGATTCCGCCTGTAAGTTCCGAGATTCCGGGGCTTGAAGGCCGCGTAGCCGCTGTTTTCACGGATATTCAGCCTCCCGCGGATGATCCTCTTCTCCTGGAGTTCAGAAAAGCACAGGACAAAGTCCAGGAACTGATAAACAAGAAGAGGGACCGGGAAAAGACCCTGAAGAAGCTTGTGAGCAGTTACGGCGAGATCATGAGCTATACCTACGGCTCCTTTGAAGCCCGGGAAAATGACTGGATGTTTCTGGCTCCTCCGGTTACAGAAGCGGCCCCTATTGCTCCGGAAGAAGCCGCGCCCGCGCCTGCGCCGGCTCCTGTGCCCGCGGTTCGTTCTTTCTGGACGGTATGGTTGAAGCCTTTTCTTGGAGCGCTCGCGGTACTTTTGCTGGGCGGGCTGCTGGCTTACGTGGTCCTCAACCGCGAGTCTTCAGACAACCAGCCGGATCAGAAACCGCCTGAGCAGAAAAAAGCGGAGGAAGTGAAGAAGCCCGAGGTTTCAAAAGAAGAAAAGAAAAAAGAAGAAGTGATTCCGCCCAAACCTCCTGAACCCAAGGAGTTTAGAAAGCCGGAGCCTGTCAACCTCAAGGAACCGCAAAGAGACTACAAGCCCGGAATCTCAGGCAGCGAGACCAGCAAAGGTCTTGGCCCCAAAGATCCGGACGCAAAGCCTGTTTTCTATTTCACCTATCATGGCAACCGGCCTCCTCTGGATTTCTTCCAGAACCAGGTCTTCAAGATTGACAGAACCAATCCCGGGAGATGGGTCGCGATTCCGGAAAACGAGCTTCCCCGGCTGCGTTACGTTCCGGAAGCCGGAAACCGGAAGGTCACGCTTGTGATTCCCGCGGCCGAAGGCGCTGAAAAACCTTCACCGCATTTGCCTTTACCTCTTCAGGCGAAGGAGAGCGGAATGGTCCGCACAGAAAAGAGTTTTGAGAAAACCTTTGCCCTTGACGGCAAGTGGGTGGACCAGCCTTTTAAAATGGACCCGGGGTTTCTCCCCGCGGACCAGCGCGCTCATATGGACAAGGTCCGTGTGCAGTACGGCCTGCCTTCTCCAGAAGAAATGCGCGGCGCAACGCCTCAGCAGATGGAAGAAGTTTACAAGAAGTTTTTCGCGAAACACATGGTTTACAGCTCCAGCGATGACTCCAAAGCGTATTGGAACGCCAATGGCGTGCACGCGAGGCTGATGGAATTTGCCATGCCCGAAGGCGCTGCGGCCAAACCCGGGTGCGAATGTTCGACCATGGCGCATATTCTTGGATATCTTGCGGCCTACTATGGATGGCATTATGAAATTGTAGGCGGTTATGTGGATGCGGACGGCGACGGCATGATCGGACCTAATGAAGGGCATGCCATCACCCGTGTATGGGTATCGGACCCGGAAAACGGGGTGGGCTACTACCATTATATGGATCCGGTCCGGTGGGTCCCCAATACCGAGCGCTGGCGCAGGGAAATGACGGCCGCCGCGCACATGGACAAGAACCTGCGGCTTTTCGCCGAGTACATGGCGGAAAACAGGATTGGCCCGCTTTTTTATTCAATGCCTCTGGTCCTGGCGG
>CAZIQJ010000044.1:4806-6884 GCA_964541285.1 uncultured bacterium
CTTCTTTATCCGCTGAAACGGTTCCGTTATTTCGCCAGCCGTCTTCTGGACACGTACCGCGGCCTTGAGAACATATTGCGCAACACGCGCGAGATGAAGGGCGCTGAGCATGAGTTTCGCGCTCTCTACGCACAGTACAAGGCAGCGGTTCTTGAGCGGCACAAGGCTCTTTCCCGCGAAGACGCGTCCCTTCAGGAACCTTCAGAGGAACAGATCAAGGAGTGGTTTGGTGTGCGCATGACCCAGGGGTTTGCGCTGGCAGCGCGCGCATTTTTTGGAAGCAATGTCGCCGTGGTGCCGCAAGCGCCGCCTGACGGACTGAATATCCGGATGGTGCCTGTCGCCAATACCTTTGAAATGATTCAGGATTCCGTTGAAGGCGGTATTCCCGGAGCGAACAGAGGAATTTCGGCCCTGGTAAGGGCTTATTTACGTGATGTGGCCATGACCGCGCGTCTTCTCATCCGTTCCGCCTGGTTCTGGGCCTTCATAAGGCTGTTCCTGGTCTATCCGGTGGCGGCCATTGTGACGCTTTCCGTTGCGGGGGAGTTACTTCCCATCGGCTATTTCATTCTTGCGGGGCTTTCCGTGCCGCTGGTCATGACCCTTGATTACCTGCGCTTTTCGCAGAGGTGGCTGCGCAGCGAACGGAGTTCGTACGGCAAGCTTGAATGGTTCGGAGCATTCATAGGAAATTTTCTTTTGATTACCACTCTCTTTGCGCTCGCGGCTGCTCTTTTCGGGGCTGCTCTGACGGGGATTTGGGGCGGCCTTGATCCGGCCCAGCGTTATTTATTCAAAAATCTCATCACGAGTGATACCTCAGGATTCCTCCTGGCCAGCCTGCTCAGCTGGGGATCCGTCATCGCCGGACTTCTCGTGGTTTTTCTGGGGGCCGCGGCCATCACTTACCTTGTGCGGGAGAAAAAATTTCGCGGTGAGTACGGAAAATTTTTCGGAAAGTACGCTTTTCAGCTCAATACCCAGCTTCTTTCAAGTCACGCCTTGTTCATGCTGACCCGCGGCATACAGAAAGGCCCGGCAGTCACTTATCAGAAGGACAGTTACTTTATGCGGCTGCTGGAATTCCTTGCTTCGGATCCGGGCGAGGGTAAAAAAGTTTTCAAGGATTCCACGCGCAAGGAACGTGACATGATTTACATTTCGACCCAGGTTGAGATCAGGGGGAAGACGGTCAGGATCCATGTTCCGCAGGAACTGCTGCAGATTTACCCCGATTTTATCAAGCATATGGCGGAATTATGGAACCAGACCCAGCTCATAATGGTCAACCTCCCGCAAGACGATACGGTTATCTATTTTCCGGGGCTGGGCCTTGGGGATAATTTAAAGGCCCAGCATCAGCACGTTGAGTTTCCCGGGGAAAAAAGAGTGTCCACTATTTCCCTGCATCCGCTGATCGCTTCCATTGTCGGCATCAGGCACAAGGACCCCGCAATCGCGGCGGCCATGAGGCTTCTTCTCCTTATGCATGGAACCGCATCCATGGGAGAGGGGATTTACGCGACTCCTGTCGAAAGATTCCGGGAATATTTTGCGAAGATTGCAATCGATAGTCCGCGGATTCTTGACGAGCTCGGAATTCCTCCGGATGGAAATCCCGCGGAGCGCGCGGAAAAAGCGTTGTCATTGATCGGCCAAAGCGGGCTTTTCGTTATTCCTGCGGAAAAAGACCTTCCTGCCAGCGGTCTCGCTCAGAGACTTGACCGCAACCAGCAGCCTTTCCGCGTATTCAAACGGCCTGTGCTGAAGTTGACGCTTGCCGAGTGGCTGGAGCGCGCGAAAGTCGGGAACCAGAATCTGAGCATCCGGCGTTTCAAGGAAGCGATTCCCGCGGAGCGCAAGAGGTTCCTTGTCATGAGCATGACTTATTATGTCCGGCGCGCGGATGACGGCATCGTGTTTCCCGAAGGGATTGAAATCCGCGAAGACAATAATCCGGACAGCGACGTGCTTGCTTCGATCAGCTACACGGATGTTCCGGAATTGCAGCCTTACGAAGCGGCGCTCAAGCGTTCCGAAAGCGGCATGGACCCGGTGCTCCGCAAGCTGCATGA
>CAZIQJ010000044.1:6894-11127 GCA_964541285.1 uncultured bacterium
CCCTCCGGCCCCAGCTAAAGGCGCTTGTGACGAAGCGTTCCGAAATGCGCGTGGCCGGGGAGTATGAGCTGGAGCCCGGAACTGTGCCGGGGAGAACGCCGCAGAATATCCTGAGACTTGCCGGACTTGAAGGCACGCCTAAATCCGAGAAAGAATCCCTGCAGCTTGCCAACGCGCTCAGTGACGGAACGGTCACGCTCAGCCCGCCTGAACTCAGCCTGCTTTTTGATTTTATCTGGGAAAGTCAGGCGTGGAAGGATGAGAGACTTAAGAAGTTTCCTCCGGCGCTGAAAGAAAAAATACTTTCCATTCCCGGACCCGATTATTTCCTGATCCGCCGCGCCTGGATCGGGAGCATTGAGCACAGCATCATCAACGCGGTGGTGGCGCAGACAACCCCGACGCGCGATGAAACCGATTTTCTGTGGCGGGTTTTTGACGCCAGGTACCCGGGAGCGCGCAGCCGCGATTATTATCTGGCGGAGGACCCATACGTTCAGGCGGCCATCTCAGAGCTGCGGGCTGGAGAAAAAATCACAGTCGCGGATTTTGGCGCGGGCAAAGGCCTTGCGCTGAAGAGACTTCTCGATGAAAACCCCGGAAAAATTGACGCTGTGGGAGTGGAGCGCATGGTAACAAACCAGCCTGAGGGCGTCAGGATGCTGAGCTCGGAATTTTCACAGGTGCCTCTGGCAGATAATTCCGTGGACATTGCCATGGAGTTTCAGGCCTTCCAGTACCTGAAGGTTGAACCCAAAGGCGTTTTAAAAGCGGATGGAAACTCGGCGCCATCCCAGCTTGCGGCCGCGGCCAGAGAAGTCCTGCGCGTGCTGAAACCCGGCGGAAAATTTATTTTTACGGACAACTCCCATTTCACGCAGGCGCAGATCATGGCGGCTTTTGCCGCCGCGGATATTTCATACACCATGACGCCCCATGCCAACAAGGTCTACCTTGTGATTGAAAAGACCGCGAAGCGCTCTGAGATGAGGGCCGGCGCAAAGGTCAAGCCTGAAGGCCCGCCGCAGGAAGCCCGGCGTATCGCGCGTCTGATCCGTGAGGAAGCCAGGAAGGGGAGATACCGGATTGGAGACCTGGAGAAAAATTATCTGACGGAAATCCAGAAAGGCCGCCGCGTACCGCAGAACATGGCCATGCTCCTGCTTGGCCTGCTGGAACGCGATGGTATCCCCGAAACACTGGGCGAAACAGGGTGGATGCCTCTGAGAGATTATCTCTTGAATACTGCTGCCGGCCTGGAACGTTACGTCAAGGTTCCTGCGAACCAGCGGCTGCAGACTCCGCTTCAAGTGGCTTATGACACGCCTGACAACTGGAATATTGAGCCGGAGCTTGCGCTGGACTGGGCGCAGGTTGAGAATGCTTACAGCGACGCGTTCCAGCAGCGGCCGTTTCTGGAGAAAACTTTCGATGGTTCCCTGCGCAGCATTTCCTGGCTGGCGGAAGACGGCTGGACCCTGCCGGACGTCCGGATGGTCGTTACGAATTATGTTCAGGAAGGCCGGAGCGAAGGCATTCTGGGTGCGGGGTTTGCGCTCCATCGCGGGACAAGACCATTTTCATTCCGCTATTCTCCGCGCACGGAAAGCATTTTCGCCATAGCCAAGCATCCGCGTTTCAATGATCAGGTGGAGAGCCATTATCTGAACATGCGCCGGCTTCAGGCCCTTGACCCGAAATATGTGCCCGCTATTTACGCGCTGGCGCGCGGCGTTTACGGTTCCGACGTCAACGGGCAGCCTCAATACCTGAGCCTTTACTCCATGCAGAAGCTCGGTCAGGACTTTGCCGAAGCCAATAATTCCATCCGGCGGCGGCTGGTCCATATGAATTATTTTGGCCGCAGCGTCACAGGCGACCGCGACCTGGATGAGAGGGACTCTGACGCTGTTAAAGCGGAAATGGTCAAGATCCTGACCCTTTATTATGAAACTTTTTTTACGCGCTACGGACGGCGCATGATGATCGGCTACCGGGACGCTGATACCGGTTCTTTTGTGGGCGGGCCGAATCTTCAGGCCGGGGACTTTATGGTCGCCCCAACGCGGGTTTATGCGCAGCAGGATTTCGTCAAGCTGATCACGGCCCGGGAGTTTCAGCCTCGAAGCATTGCGGAATTTATCCGCGAGCTTGAAACCGCGCCGCTGGTGCTTGATCGGGCCTACCCTGACCAGCCCATTTTTTCACCCGAAGTGGTGCGTGAAGGGATTTACAAAGCCCTGACCGAGCTTTACGGCATGGAAGAAGGCGCGCGCAGGGCATCCGAGTGGAAAGCGCTTTATGAAAAGACATACCCGCCGGCTGCCAAGCGTTCTGAAATGCGTGTCGAGCCGTCGCGAAAAATTTTTGTCGATCAGGACGGGTTTTCCTGGCCGGTCACGCTTGGCGCGCAGAAATCGGGCAGGGGAAATTACAGCATCGCAATCGCTTCCGCACCCGGTTCTTCCACCCGTATTGCGGCCAAGCAGGGGGTGAATATTGAACCTGCTCCTGCGCTCGGGACGCTGAAGTTCCGCGCCCGTTTCCGCGACGCGGAAATGGCCGAGGCCGTGGTCTTCAACCTTTCCCGCCGCCTGCAGGTCATGCTGGAAGAGAGAGGAGAGCGTTCTGTCCAGGAAGTTTACGCGGATTTCCTCAAGTGGGCGAAGGACACGTATGGCCTGAAGCCCTCCAGCTTCTTCAGAAAACTGGTCATCGGTCTTGCCGCTGCAGCCGGGATACTGGCTCTGGCCCTGGGAATTTCCCTTTTCTTTCAATCTATCGGTTTTGAGTTTGGCGGTCAGCGTGCTCCTGTGCAGGTTGAAAGGCCGGTTGTGGAGCGGGCGGAACTGATCAGACGGCAGGACGCGGCGCGTGAAAAATTCAAGGCCGCGCGAAAAAAATATCTGGCTGAGGCTGAACGCTTTCTGGATGTTCTGCGCGACAAGCCGGACATGAATGAAGCCCAGAAAAAAGCCGCGGCCGAGCCTCTGGTCAAGGCCATGGACGAGAGTATCCAGGTTTTCAGGGAAGCGGATGCTGAACTGGCGGCTTCCATTGAAGCCGCGCAGCCCGCGGACCGCGAAGCTGTGGCTGAAAAAGCGGTTGAAGCCTGGTTTGAGGCCGAAGACATGGCTTACGCGGACTTCATGGTCATGATGAATGTGAATGAAAAAGCCGGCGGACGTCCGCTCTGGGAACCCGCGGCTGAAAATGACACACCGCTCAGAAAAATGATCTTTGAGCATTTCAAGATCGTCAGCATGGCGGACGAGCAGCTCAAAAAATATACGGCAGCCGTGGAAAAACTGCTGCTGCCTATTCTGGCCGATCCCCAGGATTCCAGAAAAGCTTCCGCAATCAAAACGGTTGCATCGATCAAGCTGCGCGCGGCGCTTCCGGCTCTGCTGAAAATGATTCCCAACGGCAATATTGAAGTGGAGACGCTGGCCGCGAATTCCATAGCCGAGCTTGTAGGGCCCGAGGACAAGAAACTCCTGCCGCGTCTTGTTAAAGAACTGCGGGACGAAAACGGCCAGCTGACCCCGGGTGTTTTTCCTCTGGTGCGCGCGATCGGACGGCTGAAAAGCCCGGAGGGCGAGCCCCCGGTCATGGAGCTGATCAGGCAGATCCCGCAGATGATTAATGAAGGTCAGGGCATTGACGAGTATTTCATCGGAGCGCTCAAGGATATGAATGCTCCCGAAAGCGAAGAAAAGCTGTTGAGAATGGCGAGAAATGGTTTCATGGATCAGCGGATCGCTGCGGCCAGGATCCTGAAAGGTTTTCACGCGGATGCCGCGGTGCTTGCAAAAAATCTCAGAAAGATCCGGGAGACCGAAAATCAGCCCCGGGTCCAGGCGGCTTTTGATGAAGTCATTGCCACGCTTGAAGCAAAGCAGAAGCGTTCTGAAATGCGCGCGGAATTTCCTGAAGAACTGAAAAAGTACGGCCTGCCCATCACATTCAGCCGCGGTTATACGAACTACGAAATCCTGGCGGATACGTCCCGGTTTCCGGATGAGGAAGTGGAAAACGCGGACAACCTGACCCTGAGCCTCTGGAAAACTCCAGCTTCGAAAAACTTCAGGCCCACGGCGATCCGCGCGCTTCTTTTAAAAGCGGACTATCCGGACCGCGGCGGCAGTCAATCAAGTGATGACTACATGATTGCTCTGACACGCGGCCAGGCTTATGAAACCTGGACCGCGTTGGGCCGCTTGACCCGGGATG
>CAZIQJ010000044.1:11137-12614 GCA_964541285.1 uncultured bacterium
GCACGACTTTTGACCGCCCCACAGGCTTCAGGGACCAGTCCATGATCCGCAGGACCCTGACCCTGCTTCTTCTGGCCGGGGCTTTTGATGTTTACCACTCCAGCAAGGCAGAGGGCTGGGAAGATCTGGTGCTTTACGAGCACATGATGGGCGACGAGAAATCCGCTCCGGATGAGCGTCTTGATATTGAGAAGAAATTCTATGAGGGCAGGAACGGGCTGAAATACCCCATGTTTTTCCTGCGCGCCAAGCCTGAGTACATGCTTGGCGCGCGCTCTGAAATGCGCGGCGGGCTGGTGGATCCGGAATGGGCGAAATACCTGCAGGCCATGCATGTCGGCGGCGGAAAGAACCCGCTGGATGAAGTTCTCAAGACGCAGGGGATTGACGCGGACCGTTTTACCCAGCTGGTGTATCCGGCCGCGGGCAGCCAGGACAACGGCCTGCTGACCCTGATGATTGAGAAGGTCTTCAGGAAAACCGCGCAGGTGCATATGATTTCCTCGTCTTATATTTTTGACAGTGACCTGGGCCGAAATGTGGGCGCTGACCTGGCGCAGAAAAACGGCAACAAGGTGGATGTGCGGATTTACGCGACAGAATATGAAAAGTCGCAGGTGGAATTTTCTTCCGAAGAGCCGCGCGTCTGGATTGATAAATTTCCCGGCCAGAACGGCGAGATGCGCAAGGATTCTGAAATTTACAAAACCGCGGTCAGGCTCGGGCATATCCGGCCCGGCGACATGATTCTGACGCTGCCTTCAGGGGTCAGGCCGTTTGAATGGGAAAAAACCGTGATCACGGGAGCTTCCATTCCGGGTGAAACTGGACGGCGCATGTACACCAACTGGACGGTTTCCATCGTGACGCAGGGAGACATTGAGCGCATCCAGGCGCTTTCCCGGTCTGAAATGCGGGTGGTGAAGATCGAGGACCTCAAACCCCGGAATCTGCATGGCATGTTTTCAGATGAACGCGTGGCGCACAGTTTTCCGACCGGGCGCGACATGGCGCGGATCCTGGCGCTGGCGCGCAAAGGCGCGGATGAGAACGGACACGCGGACCGCAAGCCGGTGATCGTGGATGTGGGTGCCGGGCGCGCGGTGCTGACCGGAACCCTGCTGGCGCGCAGCGGAGAAGCCAAAGTTATTTCGTTTGAACCTTTTATTGGATCTGTGGCTTTTGAAAAAGGTGTTGTGTCGTATTACCTTTTGCGCGAACACAAGGATGCGGCCCAGCTTGCGGAATTGACCCGTCTCTTGCAGGCGGAGCAGACTATTGAAGGTGCGGGCGTGGCGCCGCTTGTTTCCGTACTGCCCGAACTTGGCAGTGAACTCTTGAGCGGGGACAATGACCGGATTGCGCTGGCGCTTAACCGGTTGATTGAAGACCCGGCGTTAAGAAACCGCTTTTTTAAGCCTACGCGCCCTTAATGCAGGCTGTTTTATCTTCCCACGGTGAAGGGGAAGAAACCCTT
>CAZIQJ010000045.1:0-12467 GCA_964541285.1 uncultured bacterium
GCATACCGACAAACTGATCCCTATTGAAAAAAGCAGCGATATTCCGTCCCAATACGCAGGCACTCCCATTGGCCTGCTTCTGGAATACCACAATCTGGGAAAACCCTACGACACCTATACCAATGCCAAGCTCCTGGTAGGCATGTGCATGGACAGCCGTAAACACCTGCACATCCCGGACAATTTCGCCTTTATTATCCGGTCCGGCGGCGCCAACCTGAGGTACAGCGAATTCAAGGTTTCCTACGCCATCGCGGTCAGCGAAGTCTCGGCTATTGCTTTGATCGGGCATACCCAGTGCGGCATGGTCAACCTGGCGGCAAGAAAAGACATTTTCCTGGAAGGCCTGGTCAAAAAGGCCGGCTGGTCCAAAGAACAGGCGGAAGAACACTTTCAGAGTTTCGCGCCTCTTTATGAAATCGGCAATGAAACCGCTTTTATCCTTTCTGAAGTCCAGCGCCTCCGGCTGCGCTACCCTAAAATCCAGATCGCTCCGTTCCTCTACAAAGTCGAAGACAACCGGCTTTACCTTCTGGACGAAAACTAGGCCCTTCCCGCTTTACCGGATGGCAAAGTCCGCCTTCACTACCGCCGTCACTTTCTTCTCATAAGAGCTGATGTCGTTCGTGCCCCAGTCTGAAACTTCGTAAGAATTGACCGGGGTAATCTGAAATACACCCATTTTGGCGGAGCGTACCACGCTGATGCGGTTGCCGGAAGAAGAGGCGATCTCCTCCGCTCTTCTTTTCGCGTCCTTTGAAGCCTCCCGCAGCATTTCCACTTTCAGCTCCCCCAGCCGGGTGTAGAAATACTCAGGCGAACGCGATATCAGCTCCACTCCAAGCGGAATCAGCTCGGTCGACTCACGGGAAACCAGCGCCACTTTCTCCACCTCCCCGGAACGAACCTCCACCTCCTGGCTTAGCCGGTAGGCCTCAATGATGTTGGTGTCCATGCCCTTGTCGTTTTTCTGGTAAAGGATCTCCGTCTGCACCGGCGCCACCCAGATTTCAGACTCCAGAATCCCCTTGGCAAGCAGGTATTCCCTCACCTGGTTCAGGTTTTCGGCCAGCTGGCGGTAGGCTTCGGTCATGACCGCGTCACGGCGTGAAAAGTAAAGGCGCCAGGAGATGGAGTCTGAGACGATTTTCTTCTCGGCGGACCCGGTCACGCTGATGACTTCGGAAGAAAACTTCTTCACCTGGATAAACCCCCGGGAAAAAATCCAGGACGAGGTAACAGTCGCGGCGGCCATCAGCAGGCCTAAGATGACGATTTGAGAGTCTTTGAGAATCCGGGTTTCCATGGGGAGAGCCTTTCAGTTTTTCCGTGTTTGGAGAGTTTTTGCGGGAATCGCAAAAAGAACTACGACAGAAAAAAAAGAAAGTTAACGGAGAAGTGAGAAAATTTTTAAATTATTTTTTAAACGGGGGGCTTGTTCAGCTTTTGCGCGCGGGCGCGGCCTGAAAAAACGGAATGCAGATCGCGGGGCAGATAAAAAGAAAGAAAAGAGGAACAACGGCCAGAGCGGTTTCCAGATTGACCAGGACGCCGGCCAGACAGGCCAGCAGAATGTCCGCGTAAAGATAAAGGCTCCAGCGTGAAAAAGGCATTCCGGAAAATTTCGGGTACGGAACCTTGCTGACCATCAAGAAACTGATCAAAGCCATGAGACCAAGAAGAGCGGGATGGAAAAAGGCCTGCTTGTCCCAGTGGTTTTCAATGGATGCCGCCACAACCAGATTCATGACAATGGCCGCGCCCGGAGTCGGAAGGCCTGTAAACTGGTCCGGGACCGAAGGAGCCAGGTTGAACATGGCCAGCCGCAGCGTGCCGCATCCAAGATAGGCAAAAAGCACCAGAAATACGCCAGGGCCAAGGTTGGGGAAAAGCAGCATGGCCACGATAAAACAGGGCGCCACGACAAAGGAGACCACATCCGCCAGAGAATCCAGCTGCTTGCCAAGCTCGGTCGGGTTTTTGAACATCTTGGCGACATTACCGTCAAGCGAGTCCCAGATAATGGAGACAATGACCAGATAGCAGGCTGTGCGAAAGTGCCCCCTGGAAGCCATCAGAATGGAAACAAACCCGGTAAACAGGTTGCACAGGGTGATCATGTTGGGCAGAAAAGACAGGTTCTGAAAGCCCGGGTCTTTGGAGTTTGTATTCTGGGTTTGGTTTGTGGTCATGAGATTAAGGCAGGCCTTATGATACCCGAGTCCCGGCCTTACGGCAAGTCTGCCGGAGGGGGCTTCAAAGCCCCGTCAAAGGGACGGTGAAGGTCCTTCAGACGGGAAGCGGCCAGGGCAATCCCCATACAGAACACTCCGGAAAGCGCCAGTGTAGGGCCGGGTCCGAACCGGTTAGCCAAAGCTCCAATGAAAAGATTTCCAAACGGCGCTACGCCCAGCAGTGCGGTAGCATAAAGGGACATGACCCTTCCCCGCTTGTCTTCTTCAACCGTCATTTGCAAAAGCGTGTTGCTGGAAGCCAGTTGAACCATGGCCCCCGCGCCGGCCAGCGCGGCAAGCACAAGATTCAGCGCCAGAACTTTTGAAAAAGCAAAGCCGGTCAGGCTCAAGCCAAAA
Source organism: uncultured bacterium (assembly GCA_964541285.1). Lineage (GTDB taxonomy): Bacteria > Omnitrophota > Omnitrophia > Omnitrophales > Aquincolibacteriaceae > CAYLPP01. Next base: position 2,592 of record CAZIQJ010000045.1, read on the forward strand.
AAAGCCAGCGACCCGACAATCAGCTTTTCCAGGTCCGCATAGTGATTCTTGCGTGCGAACCCCAGCACCCCTGCAAGCGCGCCAAAGCCCGAAGCGCCCAGAAGCAGGCCGAGCGTCAAAGGCCCGCCCTTGAAAAGTTCATGCGCGAAAACCGGCATCAGCACCAGATAGGGCATTCCGGTAAAACTGATAGCCGCGATCAAAAGAAGAACAGTCCGGACTTTGGGATGCCGGGAAACATAGGAAAAGCCTTCGGTCAGGCCCTGCCGGATGGAGTGTTTGGGCGAAGCCGGTTCGCGCGGCAGGTCTTTCATGGCAAAAAGAGCTGCCAGAGCCGCGAAATAACTCAGCCCGTTGATCAAAAAGCAGACAGACTCCCCCGCCGTGCTCAGCAGGAATCCGGCAAGCATGGGGCCCAGCAGCCTGGCAATATTGACCAGAGAGGAATTCAGGGCAATGGCGTTTCCAAAGTCTTCTTTTTTTATGACCATCTGGGTCAAAAGCGCCTGCCGCCCCGGAATGTCAAAGGAGTTCACGGTCCCCAGAAAAAAAGCCAGGCAAGCCAGCTGCCAGACCTGAACATGCCCCCAGCGGGTCATGGCAAAAAGAAGGAAGGCCTGAATCAGGCAAAGCACCTGGGTGATGATGACCATCGGCCTTTTTCTTGACCGGTCCACAATAACGCCCGCGACAGGCGCGAAAAGGAAAATGGGAAGCTGGCCGAGAAAACCCACAAAACCCAGCGTCAGGGATGAAAACGTAATTTTATAAACCAGCCACTGCAGGGCCACGTGCTGGACCCAGGTACCGGTCAGAGAGATTCCCTGGCCGAAAAAAAACAAACGGTAATTGCGGTATTTCAAAGCTCTGAACACTGCGGACTCCCCCCGAAAAAAGACTTATCATGCCACGGCCTTCCCCTTTGGGCAATAGAGCTGAAAACTCTTGCGCGGGCCGGATAATCTTTCTATGATCCCTGCATGTTCTATTCCGGAAAGAATTCCCGTATTCCGCTCTGGCAAAGACTTGCCGCCATTCTTCTTTCCGTCTGCATGGTCTACTGGTATTACTTTGAAATTTACAGCAAGGTCATCGGCGGCAAAACCATGTATATGGAAGACGTGCGTTCCAAAAGCATCATGACCCTGCGCAAGGACTTTGACAAAGGCGAGACTTATGCCATCCGCGCCTATATTTCAGGCCACCTTGAAGGCCGCGCGCACCTTTATCAATCCGGCCAGACCAAACAGCCCCAGCACGAGTACACGCTGGGGCCGGGCAAAGTCAGAATCCGCATCCGGCAGGACTGGACAGATCCGGAATACCGCCTGGTTTACGAACCTGAAGACGTCCAGACCGGCTACCTGACCATCCGCTACCACTTCCACACAAAAAAATAGCCCCGGAAAGCTTTCGCCCTCCGGGGCTTTTAAAAATCAGGTCCGCCTGATCAGTACGCGGCTTCTTCTTCCACTTCCACAATCTGGGCGCGCGTAGTGCCCACGATAGACAGAAGTTCGTTCTTTTCCTTTTCCGGAACGTTGAACTTGTCCAGCGCCGCAATCAAATCTCCGGCCAGCGCGTCAAATTCAGCGTTGGTGATCTTCATGCCTTCGTGAGAGGTCTTCATATCCCGCCCCTCATAAACCGTATCCGTCGCGCCGGCGGCAACGGAAATAAACTGCACCAGGTGTTTTTTCAAAGCCGCCATATTTTCCGGCGTGGCTTCCCAGACCCGGGGCTGCCCCTGGCGCGTAAAATTCACGTCCGGATTGGCCGCGGCGCGCGCGACAAACTCATCCACGACCGCAGTAATGGCAGGCTCTCCGCCCAGGCGTTCATACAGACTTTTGTCAGCGGCTTCTTCCGCAAAAACCGGATGGGAAAAATTCAGAACAGCAATCATCATGACGAGAAAAAGAGTTCCTGCGCGCTTCTCCATACATCCTCCTGGCTGGATTGTTTTGGCTGGACTGTTGATGGTCAGAGAATTAAACGGCATTTAGAATATTTTTTCAAGCCGCTGAAAGCTGAAATTGCTCAGTTTTGACATGGGCCGGACAGGCTCTTTTCAACCACCTGGACAAGTTCCGCAGGGCGGAAAGGCTTCCTCAGGCAGGCGGCCGCGCCCAGGTGATAGGCTTTCTGCACACTTTCGTCTTCGAGGGTTCCGGAAACAATGACGATGGGAATGTCCCGGGTTTCAGGCCGCTGCTTGAAAGCGTCGCAAAACCAGAAGCCGGAGAAAAAAGGCATTTTAATATCAAGAAGGATCAGGTCTATTTTTTCGCTCTTGGACTTTTCAATTGCCTGGATCCCGTCATGCGCCAGAATAACGTCAAAGAGCTTGCGCTCCAGCGTCTCTTTCATGATCATGGCGATTTCCATGTCATCATCTACAACCAGGATGCGCTTGACCATCATGGGGTCCAGCTTCCCGCGGGTACCATGGCCGGTTTCCCAAGAAAATATCCCTGAGCGCATGAAACGCCCAGGTCCATGAGCATGGCCAGGTCCGCTTTGGTTTCAACGCCTTCGGCAATGACTTCCGCGCCCACGCTTTCGGCAATACTCAAAAGCCTTTTCAGGGAGCGCATGTTGACATGCTCCTCCGTGATGCCGGTGACGCATTTCTTGTCGATCTTGATGATGTCCGGTTCAAGAAGAATCAGGCTTTCAAGACAGCTTCTTCCGAAACCCAGGTCGTCGAGCGCGATCAAAACACCGGCATCGCGCAGCTGCTGGACAGGCTCTTTCAGATAAGAGGGATCGCCGATGATCTGCTGCTCGCTGATCTCAACGCAATAGCGGTTTCCGTGGTCCGAAAGGCTCTGCAAAAGCTGCTTGATGGGAACGCTGATCAAAGTCGAGGGAAACAGATTGATGTGGCGGCGGATATAAGCCGGAAGCGACGCGGCCGAAGAACTGCATGTCTTGAAGCAATGCCGGTCCACCGCGGTCAGGATATTGGCTTCAAGCGACGCGCGAAAAAAATCATCCGGCATTTCAAAACCTTTCAGCGTTGAACGCACCAGGATTTCATAAGCGACTTCGGCTTTGTCCTGAAGACGGAAAATCGGCTGCATGACCGCGTAAAAGGAATCGCCATTCTGAAGCCCGCGCAGGACTTCAGAAAACATAACGCTGTGGTCTTCTGAACCCGAGGCATCTTCAAGGTCATCATAGGAAACCCGGTTGCGGCCCGCCTGCTTGCTTTTGCCCAGCACCACATGGGTCTTGGCCAGCAGCTCATCAATGGAAGGCGTGCCGCCCCTGAGTTCGCCCACATTGACAAGCCCGAGGCTGGCCGTGACCTTGATGTTTTCCTTTGAAGAAAGAGAAATTGTGGTGGTGGAAATGGCCAGACGGACTTTCTCGGCCACGCTCATGCCTTCGCCAAGCCGCGTGTCCGGAAGCAGCACAAGAAATTCGTCGCCCCCCACACGCGCGACATAATCCGTGGCGCGCAGCGCAGCTTTGAGCTTGGCTCCGGCTTCCTTGAGCACCAGGTCGCCGACAGAGTGGCCCAGCGTGCTGTTGATTCTCTTGAAGTCATCCAGGCCGGTCAAAAGCACCAGCAGGTTGGAGTGGCGTCTTTGCGCGCGCTGAACTTCATGTGAAAGAATTTCCTGGATGCCGCGGCGGTTAAAAAGTTCAGTCACCGGGTCAATCAGCGCGGTTTTCTCAAGCCGTATCCTGGCTTCATCGAGTTCGCGCTTCAGCTTCTGGCGTTCCATGGCAAAACGAATGGTGCGCACCAGCGCGTCAGGCTGAATATCTCTTTTAAAAAGATAGTCCTGCGCGCCGTTTTTAACGGCTTCAAAAGCCAGAGCGTCATCATTGAATCCGCTCAGAATAATGACCGGAGTCTCCGGAAACTGCGCGTAAATTCTTTTAAAGGTCGCAAGGCCCTTGCTTTCCGGAAGGTAAAGATCGAGAAGAATAACGTCCATAGGTTCTGTTGAAAGCCGGTAAATGGCCTGCTCAAGACCCGGTTCATGGTAAACGCGGAAATGAAGACCGCTGGACGGGTGCCCGGCCAGCATTTTTTCAAACATTGCGGCGTCATTAAAATCATCATCAATTAAAAGAGTGTTGATGGTGTTCATAAGGGCATCTCCAGAATGGACGGGCCTGCGTCGCTTGCGGCCACGGGAAGCTTGATCAGAAAAACCGTCCCCTTGCCTTCCCCGCTTTTGGCGGTGATGGAACCGCGGTGATGATCCACGATTTTTTTACAGATAGCCAGGCCGATGCCGCTGCCCGCGTAATGCTCCTTGGAGTGAAGCCGCTCAAAAGGTTTGAAAATCTGATCCAGGTATTTTTCGTCAAAGCCTATGCCGTTGTCCTGCACGGAAATCTCCACAAAACCCAAGGTCGCGTCGCGGCTCGAAACCAGGATTTCAGGAACGCGTTTGTCTGTCCGGAACTTGAGCGCGTTTGAAATCAGGTTCTGGAAAAGCTGATGCATCTGGCGGGGGTCCGCCTTGATTGAAGGAAGAGGACCGGTTTCCACGCGCGCTCCCGAAGCCTTGATTTTATGGTCCAGATCAGAAAGAACTTCTTTTACGATTTTGGCCAGATCCACCCACTCCCTGCTTTCATAAGGCGCGGTCACTTTCACAAACTTCATCAGGTCAGCGATCAAATGGTTCATGCGCACGGAAGCGTTCTGGATGCGTTCCAGATAGTCCCGGGTCTTGGGGTCGAGCTTTGCGTCAGGGTTAGAATTCAGAAGGTCGGCAAAGCCCAGGATTTTCTGCAGCGGCTCCTGCAAATCATGCGAAGCGGCGTAGGCGAAAAGTTCCAGATGCTCGCGCTCCGCACGCGAACGCGCCAGCTCAAGGTTTTTTTCCATGATTTTCCGCTCCACCTGTTTGCGGTAAAGGAACTGGCCGATCTGCTTGCCCATGGCATCCGCCATGACCATAAGAGATTCATCCTGAATCCGGACTTTTCTTTCAAAAAACTCAATAACGCCTATGACTTCATTTTGAAAACGAACAGGAAAGGCAAACGCGCCGTGCAGACCCGCCTTGCTCGCAGACTGAAAACGGGGAAAGTCAGGCTCGCTGACCACGTCAGAAATCCAGACAGCTTCCCGGCTCTGCCAGACACGGCCCGGAAGCCCATGCCCCAGAGAAAACTGTATGGCACGCGTCACGTCCTCAAATTCCTCGGCTTCCAGATCCGGCTGCTTCCAGACCTCAACACAGCGAAGCATTCCGGCCAAAGGATCCACGCGCCAGAAAACCCCGATTTCCCAGCCCATATTTTCACAGAGAACGCGGAGCACGCGCGGGGCCGCCTCCTGAATAGCGGAGGATTCCGAAAGAATCTGGGTGATCGCGTACTGAACCGCCAGCCTTTTTTCCGATTTCTTGCGCGCGGTCACATGCCGAAAAATAACCTGAACACCGCAAATTTCATCTCCGGTCCGGATCTGACGCGCGTGCGCCTCGAAAACGAGCTGTTCCCCGGACCGCGTCACCACTTCGATTTCATAAGGCGCGGTCTCCTGCCCCAGAATTACTTTGGTAAATTCCTGGACGGCCTTGGGAATAGACCCTGACGTTAAAATTCCAGTACCGGTAAAATGGGCGCCCACCAGCTCACCGCTGGTATAGCCGGAAAAATTCTCGACCGCGGGATTAACGGACTGAATGCGTCCTTCCCGGTCCAGAAGCACAATCGGATCCGGCGCTCCCAGAAATAAATCCGCGTAACGCCGCTCGCTCAGACGAAGCGCTTCTTCCGTGGCCTGCCGGGCCGTGACATCATAAAAAACCACCACGCCGCCGCGGATCTGCCGCTGCTCATCCAGAAGCGGGCTGGCCTGAATCAAAAGCATGACCCCTTCAGTTCTCTGGGGATTGCGGATAAACAGATATGAGTTTTCAACTTTTTCGCCCCTGAGAGCGCGCACAAGGGGAAGATCCTGTGTGGGATAAGGCGTTACTTTGTCCGGAAGAAAACATCCGTAACGTGTGGTCCACTCGTCGGGAAGAGCTTCGGTCAAACCAACACCGGCCATGGCTTCGGCCGCAGGATTGAAAAGAATGAAATGCCCCGCGGAGTTCGCCACAACCACGCCGGCAGAAATACTGTTGATGATGGATTGAAGGATGCGCCGCTGGGAAGAAAGCTCGTCGCGGGAAACTTCCAGCTCACGGGCACGGTCCTGAAGCTCCCACAGGACTTCGTTCAGCTTGCTGGACTGCTCCCGCACCGTCTTTTCCTGTTCCTGGAGAAGAAGCTGAAGCGCCTTTTTTTCAGAAACAAGCTGTGCAATGTCCTGGTGTTTCGACTCTGTCACCGGCCACCTTTGTGCGTTTCTATATATGAGATTGGGTGCTGCATGAGAAGAGCCGCCCTGCCGTGCGGCCCGCAGACCAACTAAAGTTTACCCTCTATTCCCAGGAATCCAAACAAAAGTTTCTCGGAGTTCTTTTTTGATCTAATTTGATCATTTTTGTTATATCATTCCCAGGAAACTTTACTTTGAATTTAATTGATCTTGAAGAGGTAATCAGTAAAAATGGTCGAAAAAGGTGCCGCCATGCCGCAGGAAACCATCCTGGTCGTTGAAGATGAGAAAAATATCCTTGAGCTTGTGAAGTTTAACCTGGAACAGGAAGGCTTTACTGTCCTGACTGCGGGACGCGGCGATACTGGCCTGGAGCAGGCTCGCAAAAGCAAACCCTCCCTTATGGTTCTCGATATCATGCTTCCCGGCATGGACGGTCTGGAAGTCTGCAAAATCCTGAAGCAGAATGAAACAACTGCCGCCATTCCCATTATCATGCTGACGGCTAAAAGCCAGGAAGCAGACAAGGTCGTGGGCCTGGAACTTGGGGCCGATGATTACGTGACCAAACCTTTCAGCCCCCGCGAACTGGTCGCCCGCGTCAAGGCCGTGCTGCGCCGCGGCCGCGAAAAACAAAAAGACAGGATCCTTCGCTGCGGAGACATTGAAATCGATATGGCGCGCCACATCGTCAGCCTCAAGGGAAAAACCATTGAACTGACCTCCAAGGAATTTGATTTGCTCAAAGCGCTGATGGAAGCTGAAGGCCGGGTTTTAACACGCGAGTACCTGCTTGAAAAAGTCTGGGGCTATGACACATCGCTGAATATTGAAACCCGGACAGTAGACATGCATGTCGGCCAGCTCAGAAAAAAAATCAAGGATGAGTCTGAGCGGCTTGTGACCGTGAAGAATGTCGGATACCGTTTTGACTACGATTTGTAAACGGTCCGCAGGCTTTATCCAGAGCACCCTGCTTTTCTGCTGGCTGATTTTTCTTCTCGTCCTGCTTTCCCCCATTCTGCTGTATAAAATTTCAAACAACTCCGCATTTCTTTCTTATCCCAGGCTCCTGCTGCCTCTGGCGGCCGCGAGCCTGCTGGTTTTCTGGATGGCACGAGTGTCGTTGAAGATCAGGCTTCGCCGGAAAATAAAAGCTGTTTCTCAAGCTGCTTCCCGGCTGGCCAAGGGTGAAATGCCGGAAGCCCCCTTTCTTCGCCATGAAGAGCTGGATTCGCTTGCTACCACGGTCATGCGCCTGGGGCAAAGCCTTCAGGGCAAGATTTCCAAAATTGAAAAAGAAAAAGAAAAACTGGCTTCCACCCTGAATCAGATGCAGGAAGGCGTGATCGCGGTTTCACGCGATTACGAAATCCTGATCTCAAATCCCAGCGTTAAAAAAATCCTGGGCTTTCAGGATCCGGCTGAAGGGCGCAGCCTGCTGGAATGGACGCGTAACCCTGAAATCGATGAAATGATGCGCCAGGCCATTGAAACAAGACAAAATGCCACGCGCGACATTGATGTTGGTTATCCGGAAAAAAAATCCCTGCGGATCAGCGCCGCGGCCACAGGCTCGCGCTCCGGCATCTGCGGCATCCTTGTCATTTACGACATTACGGAAATTCGCAGCCTTGAAAATACACGCCGGGACTTTGTCGCCAACGTTTCGCACGAACTCAAAACACCGCTGACTTCCATTAAAGGCTTCATCGAAACCCTGCGCGCGGGCGCGCTGAGCAACCCGGAAAAAAGCGAAAACTTTCTTCAGATCATGGCGGAAGATGCGGACCGTCTCAGCCGTCTGATTGATGATCTGCTGCTGATTTCAGCCATGGAGTCAAAATCCAAACCGCTCAACATTTCTTCCGTAAATATTACGAAAGAAATCGAAAAAATCGCGGCAGCGCTCGAGCCAAACCTTCATAAGAAAAATATCAAGATTCATATCCGGATACCTTCCCCTCTGACGATTGCGGCCGATCAGGACAAAATCCACCAGGTATTTCTGAACCTTCTGGATAATGCCGTGAAGTTCAACAAACAGGACGGCGAAATTATCGTGACCGGCTCCGCGCAAAACGGAAGGGTGGAAATCAGGGTCCAGGACACAGGCGCGGGCATTCCCAAAGAGGCCCTTCCCCGGGTCTTTGAACGGTTTTTCAGGGCTGACAAGGCCCGCTCCCGCGAAGAAGGCGGTACCGGCCTGGGGCTGTCCATCGTGAAACACATTGTTGAGGCCCATCAGGGCACGATTACCTGCGAAAGCACCCTTGGAAAGGGCTCTGTTTTCGTCCTTTCCCTGCCTGCGGCCTGACCCCCCCCTCCCGTCCGGGGCCCCTTTTTATTTACCCCGACCTTACTTAAGGATCATTTTCCCCTTACACCCCTCCCGTAGTCTTTTCTCCGACAACACAGGAGAAAAAACATGATAGAGATCAGGATGATGATCACGGGACTGAAAAGACAGAGCCTTCTGCTGGACCAGCTGATTCAGGAGCTTGAAAGAAAACCCCTCATGAACGAACAGGATTTTCTTTTGTACGGCCAGCGCACGCGGCTGGTTGCCAAAAACCTGAAAAAACTCAGGCAGATCAAAGACACCTATTTTATTGACCAGCATTTTCTGACCGTCCAATAAAAGGCGAGGTGAACCATGAAGCTGCTTATTCCCCGGAAAATCAGATCCAGAAAAGCGGCGGCCCTGAAACCCGCCGCAAAACGGTCTCAGCTCCTTGAAAATAGTGATCCGAACCCCTCACAGGTTTTTAACGCTTGGCTGATTCGCACCGGAGTTTCGCCCGAAGCAGGACTTCCCGCGAGCCGAATCGGAATTTATACGGATTTTGACTAAGAGGAAAATATGGCCACACAGGAAATGCTGATCGCCGGATTAAGGACTCAAAGAGAAGAGCTGGACGCACTGATCCTGCGCCTCTCTGAAAAAAAAATTCTGGGCAGGCAGGATTGCTCGGCCTATGACGAGGCCACCAGAAAAATCGAGCAGAACCTGCGCATGCTCCGCAAGCTCACCGATTCACAATAAAAAAATAAATAATAAGGAGAGTATCATGAAAAAAAAGAAAGTAATGTTTTTAACCAGCCTGTTCATGCTGCCGTTTGTTCTGGCGTCTTCATCCGGTTTCGCGGATGACGGAAAGCTTCTGTCTCTTGTTGAGAACATGCAGTCGCAGATGCAGACTATGCAGAAGACTATTGAGAGACAAAATTCTAAAATCGAGCAGCTGGAACGCCGGCCTTCGGGCGGCACCGCCGCAGTTGAGCCTGCAGCAGCCGGCCCCATGAGCGATTACGAGTTTAACCAGAGGCTGGAAACCGCGACCGGCGGCGCCAACAAATGGCTGAAAGACCTTTCCTTCAAGGGCGATCTGCGCATGCGCTATGAAGCGTTCCAGAACACCAGCGGTAACCCGTCTGAAACTGACGACCGCAACCGTTTCCGTTACCGTCTGCGCTACGGTTTTGAAAAGAAGCTCAGCGAAGATATGAAAGTTGGTTTTTCCATGGCGTCAGGTGAAGCTTCTGCCGGAACTCAGGTAGATCCGACC
>CAZIQJ010000046.1:0-823 GCA_964541285.1 uncultured bacterium
TGAGAAAAATCCGTATTGATGAGCCGGGCGATACAGATTTCCTTGTCGGCGCGCATATTGATAAAGTGAAATTCTCGGAAGAAAACGAAAAAATGATGAAAAAAGGCAAGCAGCCCGCTAAAGGAACTGCAATCCTTTTGGGAATCACTAAAGCGTCTCTTAGCACGGAGAGTTTTATTTCAGCCGCAAGCTTCCAGGAAACAACCCGTGTTCTTACCGAGGCAGCTTCTGCGGGTAAGCGTGATGATCTTCGTGGCTTAAAGGAAAACGTGATCATGGGTCACTTGATTCCCGCAGGAACAGGTTTCCACGTGCATCAAAATATCGAACTTGTTAAAGAGGTTGCCTCTTTGCTGCCAGACGGCGGTGAGGCTTCCGGCAAGTCAACTGAATCGGAGAAAGAATAATGGCTCCAACCATTAACCAGCTTATTCGTTTTGGCAGGAAAAAATTCAAAAGAAAAACTAAGGCGCCGGCTCTTCAAGGCGCACCTTTTCGCAGAGGTGTGTGCTTGATTGTGCGTACGCAGACTCCTAAAAAACCAAACTCCGCGCTTCGTAAGATCGCGCGTGTCCGTCTTTCGAATGGTCAGGAAGTCACGGCGTATATTCCGGGTGAAGGGCATAACCTTCAAGAGCATTCCATCGTGCTTGTGCGCGGCGGCCGTGTGAAGGACCTTCCCGGTGTTCGTTACCACATCGTTCGCGGCAAGCTGGATACTACCGGCGTTGGAAATGGCCGCAATAAATCACGCTCCAAGTATGGGGCCAAGGCGCCTAAAGAAGGCGCAGCAGGGGGAGCTAAGGGCAAAGCAGCCGCGGCT
>CAZIQJ010000046.1:833-12371 GCA_964541285.1 uncultured bacterium
CTCCTGCCAAGAAATAAAGGCGAGAAAGGGACGTTATGAGGCGTAGAAGAGCTAAAAAAAGAGAAATTTTGCCGGACCCCCAGTTTGGTGACCTTATGGTAGCCAAAATGATCAATATTGTTATGGAAAGAGGCAAGAAGAGCACTGCTGAGGGTATTGTTTATGGTGCCTTCGAAATCCTTAAAGAAAAAACTGGAAAAGAACCTCTTGAAGTTTTCAAGAAATGCATAGATAATGTTCGCCCTTTGCTTGAGACGAAGTCTCGTCGTGTCGGCGGGGCGACTTATCAAGTTCCTATCAGCGTTAGACCCGAGCGTGGCAATACCCTTGCAATGAGATGGATTCGTCTTTTTGCTCGTGCCCGCAAAGGGAAGCCGATGAGAACCAAACTGGCCGAAGAATTTCTCGACGGTTACAATAAAACCGGTTCATCTTTTAAAAAGCGCGAAGACGTGCACAAGATGGCCGAATCCAACAGAGCGTTTGCGCATTATCGCTGGTAAAAAACTTTTATGGCTGAAGAAAACAAAAACATCCACTTTCCTTTAGATAAGATCCGGAACATCGGGATTGCTGCGCATATTGACGCCGGCAAAACCACGACGACGGAGCGTATCCTTTATTACACTGGCCGTACTTATAAGATCGGTGAAGTGCATGAAGGAACTGCGGTCATGGACTGGATGGAACAGGAGCAGGAGCGCGGCATCACGATTACTTCCGCGGCCACGACCTGTTTTTGGAAGGATTGCCGCATTAATATTATTGATACCCCGGGTCACGTGGATTTCACGATTGAAGTTGAACGCTCACTTCGTGTGCTTGACGGTTGCGTTGCCGTGTTCGGCGCTGTTGAAGGCGTTGAGCCTCAGTCTGAAACCGTATGGCGCCAGGCTGACCGCTACCGCGTTCCCCGCGTTGCCTTCATTAATAAGATGGACCGCACCGGCGCCGCTTTTGAAGTCAACGTTCAGCAGATGCGTGATCAGCTCGGTGCGAATGCGGTTCCGATTCAGCTTCCTATCGGACTTGAAGACAAGTTTAAAGGTGTTATTGACCTGGTTGAAATGAAAGCCATTGTTTTTCATGATGAAACACTTGGCGCCAAGTTTGACGTGGTTGAAATTCCGGCAGAGCTTCAGGCTGAAGCCAAAAAAGCCCGCGATTTCATGATCGAAAAAGTATCCGAGTTTGATGATGCCCTGATGCACAAGTTCATCGAAGGTCAGCAGCCTACGATTGCAGAAATCAAAAAAGCTATCCGCCATGCGACGATCGAATTAAAGATGACCCCTGTGATTTGCGGATCTTCGCTTAAAAACAAGGGTGTTCAGCATCTTCTTGATTCCGTGGTTGATTATCTTCCTTCACCCAAAGACGTTCCCGCCATCAAGGGCATTAACCCGAACGATGAAAGCGAAGTTGAGCGTCACGCGGATGAAAAAGAGCCTTTGGCCTGTTTCGCGTTTAAAATTGCGAGTGATAAGTTCGTAGGTTCCCTGACCTATATCCGCATTTACTCTGGAAAACTTTCTTCCAGCTCTTATATTTACAATCCCCGCACTGGCAAAAAAGAGCGTATCGGCCGTCTTCTTCTGATGCACGCCAACAAGCGTGAAGAAATTGAAGAAGCAGGAGCCGGTAACATTGTTGCCGCCGTGGGTCTTAAAGACGTTAAGACTGGTGACAGCCTCTCGGATGAAAATCATCCGATTATTCTTGAAAAACTTTTCGTTCCTGAACCTGTTATCTGGATGGCCATCGAGCCCAAGACAAAGGCTGACCGTGACAAGATGTCTGATGCGATCGGCCGTCTTGTTTCCGAGGATCCGACTTTCCGCGTCAGGACTGATGCGGAAACCGTGCAGACTCTGGTGGGCGGTATGGGCGAACTGCACCTGGATATCAAGATTGATATTATGAAGCGCGAGTACGGCGTTCAGGTCAATGTTGGTAAGCCACAGGTTGCTTACAAGGAAACCATTACGGCTTCAGCGGATGCTGAAGGAAAGTTCATCAAGCAGACCGGCGGCCGTGGTCAGTACGGTCACGCGGTTCTTAAAATTGAACCCCTTGAAAAAGGGAAGGGCATTGAGTTTGAAAACAAGGTTGTTGGCGGCGCCATTCCCCGCGAATATATTCCCGCGATCGAAGACGGCGTGATCGAAGCCTGTACCGGTGGTATTCTTGCCGGCTATCCTGTTACGGACGTTAAAGCTACCGTTTATGACGGCAGCTACCACGACGTTGACTCTTCCGAAATTGCTTTCAAAATGGCCGGCATCCTGGGCTTCAAAGAAGCTTTCAGAAAAGCCAAGCCGGTTCTTCTTGAGCCGATCATGCTGGTTGAGGTGGTTGTGCCGGAAGAGTATATGGGCGACATCATCGGCGATTTGAACTCCCGCCGCTGCGTCATCCAGGAAATGGGCAACAGAGGACACTTGAAGGCCATTAAGGGTCTGGTTCCTCTTGCCGAAATGTTTGGTTATGCCACGGCCATCCGTTCCTTGTCACAGGGCCGTGCAACTTACACCATGGAACCCCACAGCTATCAGCAGGTTCCCAAGATGATTGCCGACAAAGTGATCGGCGAACAAGCGGCTACTGCCTAAGAGGATAAAATGGTTGGAAATAAAGAAAAAATCAGAATCAAGTTAAAAGCGTATGATCACCGGGTGCTGGATCAGTCCGTGCAGGAAATTGTCGGCACGGCGAAAAGGACTGGCGCGAAAGTTATCGGCCCGATTCCTCTTCCTACCCGGGTCTGGAAGACCACTGTTCTTCGCGGTCCCACGATTGATAAGAAAGCCCGCGACCAGTTCGAAATGAGAACTCATAAAAGACTCATCGGGATTGAAGACCCGACCTCCCGTACGGTTGACGCGCTGATGAAGCTCGATCTTCCTGCCGGTGTGGATGTCGAAATTAAATTATAAAAAAGAGACAAGAAAATGATCGGTTTACTCGGTAAAAAAATTGGAATGACGCAGTTGTTTGACGAGCAGGGACAGCAGGTTCCTGTGACCGTGCTTGAAGTCGGACCCTGCAAAGTCATGGACGTGAAGAACGTCAACAAGCATGGGTATGTGGCGGTTCAGCTGGCTTTTGACAGCTGCAAGGAAACCGATCTGAACAAGCCGAAGCTGGGCCAGTTCAAGAAGCGCGGTTTTGAATCTCTGCGTTTTACCCGTGAAATTCGTACCAAGGAAGTTGACGGCCTCAAGGTCGGCGATGAACTTCTGGCGGACAATTTTCAGACCGGAGATTTTGTGGACGTGGAAGGAACTTCCATCGGCCGCGGTTTCCAGGGCGTTGTGAAGCGCCATCATTTCAAGGGCGCCCAGACGTTCAGCCATGGCGATATGTCCCGCCGCCGGCCTGGTTCTATCGGCGCCTCCTCCTTTCCTTCGCGTGTTGTGAAGGGTATGAGGATGCACGGCCAGATGGGCAACAAAAGAATTACCGTCCAGAACCTGAAAGTTGTGAAAGTAGACGAGACCAACAACCTGCTGCTTGTTAAAGGTTCTGTGCCCGGTTTCGAAGGCCGGTATCTTATTGTCCGGACCGCGCTTAAAAGAGGCGCTGCCCGTAAATGGAAAGTTAAGGCTGGAAATTCCCCCGAGCAAAGCCCCGCTGCTTCTTCCAAGGAAGCCGCAAGTGATTCTGCCGGTACAGAAAAAGCCTGATTAAGACCAGCGAAAAACTAAGGAAGTTATAAAATTATGAAAGCGATTGTTTACTCTAAAGAAGGCAAGAAAAAAGGCGAAGTGGTGCTGAACCCGGAAATTTTCGCGGCGCGCATCAATGAACGCCTGCTTGAACTTGTTCGTAACGCTTACAGCGCGAACCTTCGTCACGGCACTGCTGATACCAAAGTCCGCAAAGAGGTCCGCGGCGGCGGTAAGAAGCCCTGGAAACAGAAGGGTACGGGACGTGCCCGCGCCAGCTCCATTCGTTCTCCAATCTGGAGAGGCGGCGGAACGGTGTTTGGTCCTCATCCTCGTTCTTATTATGTGAACATGCCGAAGACGATGCGCAAATCAGCGTTGATTTCTGCGCTCAGCCTTCGCGGTGAACAGAAGAACATCATGCTTCTCGAAGATACGAAGCTTGATACCCCCAAGACCAAGGAATTCGCGGGAATCGTGAAGTCTCTTCCTCTTGACGGGAAGCGGGCGCTTTGCGTGGTCCGTGAAATCGAGCAGAATCTTGAGCGTGCCAGCCGCAACCTGGCTGGAATCGTTGAAGTGCGCAAGGCGAGCGACCTGAACGCCTACGATATTCTTCAGAGAGAAAAGATTGTGCTTGAGCAGGACGCTATCCAGGTTCTGGAATCACGTCTTCTTGATGAAGAGCAGATCGCGAATGCTGCGCAGTCCAAAGCTGCCCACGCTGCCGGCGAGAAAAAAGCTGTGAAAAAGCCCCGCGTGGCCAAGGTGACCAAAGCCGCCAAGTCTGCAGCTGTTGCGAAAAAGAGGAACAAGAAAGCTGAAGCCAAAAAAGCTCCGGCGAAGAAGAGCAAGCCTGCTAAAAAAGGCGGTAAGAAGTCATGAAGATCAATCTTTACGATGTGATTCAGGAACCTTTAATCACTGAAAAAATGAGCCAGGCGACCGAGAAAATGCATAAGTATGCTTTTCGCGTCCATCCCCAGGCGAACAAGAAAGAAATTAAGTCCGCAGTTGAAAAAATTTTTAACGTCCATGTGACCAAAGTCAACACGGTCAACAACATGGGAAAATGGAGACGTGTCCGTTATCAACCCGGCCGTACGGCAGACTGGAAAAAAGCAGTCGTGACAATCCGTTCGGGCGAGAAGATTGATATCACGGCTTAAAAGGATTTATGGGACTGATCAAATATAAACCGACGACTGCAACGCGCCGTTTTGCGAATGTGGCGGATTTTGCCGAAGTGACGGCAACCCGTCCGTACAAGCCTTTGACGATCATCAAGAAGCGCACCGGTGGACGTAATTCCAACGGACACATTACTGCCCGCAGAATCGGCGGCGGTCATAAAAAGCGCCTTCGTCTTGTGGATTTTCGCAGAAATAAGTATGGTATTCCGGCCACGGTTCTGACGGTGGAGTATGATCCTAACCGCAGCGCCCGCATTGCCCTGATTCAGTATCAGGATGGTGTGAAGAGCTATATTCTTTGCCCTGAAGGTCTTCTTGTGGGCCAGACGGTTATGAGCGGTGAAACTGCCGAAGTGAAACTTGGAAACCATCTTCCTCTCCGGCTGATTCCGGAAGGTACGGCGGTTCATAATATCGAGCTTTATCCTGGCCTGGGCGGCAAGCTTGTTCGCGCCGGCGGAGGTATTGCGCAGATTCTTTCCAAAGAAAATGAATACGCACATATCAAGCTGTCTTCCGGCGAAGTCCGGATGATTCCGCTGAAGTCCTACGCTACGGTTGGACAGGTTTCGAACATTGATCACGAAAATATTTCTCTCGGCAAAGCCGGGCGCGCGCGCTGGCTGGGCAGAAGGCCCGCTTCCCGCGGTGTTGCGAAAAACCCTGTTGACCATCCTATGGGCGGTGGTGAAGGTAAGTCCAAGGGCGGTAATCATCCGCAGAGCCCGTGGGGCCAGAAGGCAAAAGGTCTCAGGACCCGCAGTCGCAACAAGAGCACCAATAAATATATCGTTAAAGACAGAAGGAAATAAGGAAAACCATGGGACGCTCAATCGCTAAAGGCGTTTTTATCGATGAAAAGCTTATGAAGAAGGCCCTGACGGCCAAGGCGAAGAATGACCGCCGCCCGATCAAGACCTGGTCGCGCCGTTCTACCATTATTCCTGATTTTGTGGGCCTGACCTTTGCTGTTCACAATGGAAAGATTTTTCACAATGTTTTCGTCAGTGAAAACATGGTTGGTCACAAGCTCGGTGAATTTTCTCCGACCCGTACTTTCAAGAAACACAGCACTTCGCAGGACAAGGCCAAAGCCCTTGCCGGCGCAGCGAAAACCTGATCTGGATTAAGTTATGACAAAAACCAAAGAAATTAAAACGCAGAAAAAAGAGCAGGTTTCCGAACAGCCCAGCCGTTCGGCCAAAGCCAAGGTCAAGTTTCTCAGAATTGGCCCCAGAAAAGTCCGTATCGTTATTGATACCATCCGCTGGAAGCAGCCTGAAGAAGCTTTCCGCATTCTGATGAACCTGAAGAACAAAGCCGCCCGCATGACGGAAAAGATTTTGAAAACTGCGGTGGCCAATGCCAAGGTTTTGAACATGGATGAATCCCGTTTGTATATTTCCGATGTCCGCGCTGATGGCGGACCTACCATGAAGCGCTTTATGGCGCGTTCTATGGGCCGCGCTGACAAGATTCTGAAGCGTACGACGCATTTGTCTATTGAACTTAAAGAAGGTCAGAAGAGATGGGATAAATCCCCTGAAGCGCCGGAAGCTCAGGCGGAGAAAAAAGAAACCAAATCCGGTAAAAAACTTTTTGGCCGCAGCAAGAAGTCCGCGGCGAGCGCGTAAGAGGAGGATCACTTGGGTCAGAAATGTCATCCTTACGGTTTAAGGCTGGGATACATCAAGCCGTGGAAAGGCCGCTGGTTCGCCCAGAAGAAGGCTTTTGCCGATTTTCTTCAGGAAGATATCAAGATCCGCAAGTTTCTTAAAAAGAAACTTGCTGCTGCCGGCGTTTCCAATATTGAGATCGAACGCTCTGGCGGACGCACTCGCGTCAGAATTTATACGGCCCGTCCCGGTGTTATCATCGGACGCCGTGGCCAGGAAATTGACAAGATCAAGGAAGAGCTTGCCGCTATCGGCGGAGGCGAAATGTTCGTGGACATCAAGGAAGTCAAGGGTCCTCATACGGACGGACAGCTTGTTGCCGAGAACGTGGTGCTTCAGCTTGAAAAGCGCGCTGGTTTCCGCCGCGCCATGAAAAAAGCGGTTCAGATGGCCATGCAGAAAGGCGCCCTTGGAATCAAGATTCTTTGCAAGGGCCGTCTTGGCGGCGCTGAAATCGCCCGTGAGGAAAAGTACCATGAGGGCAGCGTTCCTCTCAGCACTTTCCGCGCGGACATTGATTACGGCTTTGCCGAAGCGTTCACGACCTATGGAACCATTGGCGTGAAGGTCTGGATCTACAAGGGCGACATTCTTGTGAAAAAAGAACAGGCCGCCCAGAGAAAAGAACGTGAAGCCCAGATGATGGTGAAAATGAAGGAGCAGGCTTCCGAACAGGAACCGCAGGCTCCGGCAACGGAAGAAAAGCAGGGATAGGAATAAATTTATGTCGATGATGCCGAAGAGAGTTAAATTCCGGAAACAGCAGCGCGGCTGGATGGGCGGTATTGCCACCCGTGGCAGCGAGCTGGCTTTTGGAGATTATGGTTTGAAGTGTCTGGATCGCGGATGGCTTACGGCCATTCAGCTTGAAGCCGCACGCGTCGCGTTGACCCGCCACGTTAAAAGAGGCGGTAAGATCTGGACCCGTGTGTTCCCGGACAAGTCTTATTCCAAGAAGCCCGCGGAAACCCGTATGGGTAAGGGAAAAGGCGCGCCTGAGTACTACGTGGTCGTCATCAAGCCCGGAAGAATCCTTTTTGAAATGGGCGGTATTCCGGAAACGCTTGCCAAGTCAGCTCTGAGGCTTTGCTCTTATAAAATTCCCTTCCGTACCAAGTTTGTGAAGCGGGGAGGCCTTTAATCATGTTGAAAGTTGATGATTTGAGAGGTTTGAGCGTCGAAGAACTGAAAGAAAAAGAAACCGCTTTCCGCAAGGAACTGATGCAGCTTCGCTTTCAGGCCAAAACCGGAAAGCTTGAACAGAAAAATGTTCTGGGCGAAAAGAAAAGAGACATTGCCCGTATCCTGACGGTCATTAATGAAATGCGGGAACAGGTTGTTTCCCAGGCGAAGCCGGCCGCGAAAAAAACGGTCGAAGCGCCTAAAGAAGCCAAGCCTGCGAAAAAAGCCGCGGTCAAGGTTTCAAAAGCAACTTCGAAAGCCAAAGAAGAACCTAAATCCAAAAAGAAGGTTAAGTCATGACGGCTGAAGCAAAAGCGGCTCCCAAGCAGCAGGCTGTGAAAAAAGTGGTTTCCGAACCCGAAGAAATTGTTTCCGGGCAGCGGGAACGTGAAGGTGTTGTGCTGAGCAACAAAATGAACAAGACCATTATTGTTAAGGTGGTCCGCGTCATTCAGCACCCCCAGTTTAAGAAAGTCATCCGCCGTAATGTGAAGTACGCGGTGCATGATGAAAAAAATGAAGCTAAAATCGGCGACAAGGTCCGTATCGTTGAAACCCGCCCGCTTTCCAAAACAAAGCGCTGGCGCCTCGTAAAGGTAATGGCAAAATGATTTACATCAGAACGATTTTAGATATTGCTGACAACAGCGGTGCGAAAAAAGCTTCGATGATCGGTGTCATTGGACGCCGCGGTAAAAGGTGCGCCCAGATTGGCGACATTATTACTGCCAACGTCAAGGAAGCGATTCCTGAAGGCGGCGTGAAAAAAGGGGAAGTGGTCAAGGCGGTCATCGTCCGCACCAAGTCCCCGATCAAGCGGCAGGACGGTTCGGTTGTGAAATTCTCGTCCAATGCCATGGTCATTATTGATAACCAGAAAAATCCCCGGGGAACCCGTATTTTCGGCCCTGTGGCCCGTGAGCTTCGCGAAAGGGAATTCACCAAGATTCTTTCCCTGGCGCCGGAGGTAGTGTGATGCGTATCAAGAAAAACGATCAGGTTGTTGTGATTTCAGGAAAAGACCGCGGCAAAAAAGGCCGTGTGATGCGGGTTTTCCCTGCCAAGAGCATGGCGCTTGTGGAAAAGATCAATTACCGCAAAGTCGCCGTGCGCCGTTCCCAGACCAACCCCAAAGGCGGCGTTCTGGAGATGGAAGGAAAAATTCATATTTCGAAGCTCAAGCTGGTCTGCCCCCGCTGTGCGAAACCCACGCGCGTGCAGTACTCGATCCTGGCGGATAGCACCAAGCAGAGAACCTGCAAACTTTGCCATGAGCTTCTGGGAGAAACGAAATGAAAACCGAAGTGATGCCCAGACTTGCTGAAAAATATAAGAAGGAAATTGTTCCGATCCTGAACAAGGAATTCAAGCATACCAACGCCATGCAGATCCCCAAGCTTAAAAAGGTGGTGGTCAACATCGGCGTGAAGGAAGGCCAGGAAGACGTGAAGCTTCTTGAGCAGCTTTCCCACGAACTGGGACAGATCACCGGACAGAAACCTCTTACGACGCGCGCCAAAAAGTCTATTGCCGGTTTCAAGCTGCGTGAAGGATCTCCCGTTGGTTTGAAGGTTACTCTTCGTCGTGCCCGTATGTATGAGTTTCTGGACCGTCTTTTCAACATCGCGATGCCGCGTATTCGTGACTTCCGCGGTTTTTCTGAAAATGGTTTTGACGAGGCCGGCAACTACAGCCTGGGCCTTCAGGAACAGACGATTTTTCCTGAGGTTGAATTCGACAAGGTGAAAAAAGTGAAGGGTATGAACATCACTTTCGTCACCAGCGCATTGGACAGAAAACAGGCGAAGCGGCTTCTTGAGCTGCTTGGACTGCCTTTTACGAAAAAATCATAAGGTGAAACATGGCTAAAACATGCTTGGTTGTTAAACAACAGAGAGAGCCGAAATTCAAAGTGCGCAAATACACGCGCTGCAAAGGCTGCGGGCGTTCCGGCGGCTATATCCGCAAATTCGCGCTTTGCCGTATTTGTTTCAGAGAGCTTGCCGTCCAGGGAATCATCCCCGGCGTCGTCAAGTCGAGCTGGTAAGGAGATCATATGCCGGTCACAGATTTTGTTGCAGATTTTTTGACGGTTATTAGAAACGCCTCAAAGGCGAAAAAAGACAAGGTCACTATTCCCGCGTCCAGAATGACGACGAAAATCGCCGACATTCTGAAAGAAGAAGGCTTTGTGGATAACGTGAAGACCTTTTCTGAAGGAAAGAAAAATTTCATCCGGATTCACCTGAAATACGTCAGCGGCAAACAGCCCGCGATCCAGGGACTGAAGCGCATTTCTACCCCGGGCCGCCGTGTTTATGTGAACTCTGAAGAGATTCCCCGCGTTCAGGGTGGTTTGGGAATCGCGATCGTTTCAACGTCCAAAGGAATTCTGACCGACAAGCAGGCCCGTCTCAATAAAGCGGGCGGCGAACTGCTTTGCCGGGTCTGGTAGGAGCTATTTATGTCACGCGTTGGTAAAAAACCCATTACGTTGCCGGCTACCGTTAAAATCAGCATGCAGGGAAAGAACCTTACGGTTCAGGGCCCCAAAGGCAAACTGAATCTTGATATTCACAACCGCATCGCGGTCACGGTGAAAGATAACAAAGTTGAAGTTACGCGCCCGAGCGATGACCGCACGGATCGTGCGCTGCACGGCCTTACCCGCAGCTTGATCCAGAACATGGTTCAGGGTGTTACGGAAGGCTATGTTAAGGATCTTGAAATCGTAGGCGTTGGTTTCAAGGCCCAGGTGAAGGGAAAAATCCTGAATCTGGCCCTTGGGTACACGCATCCGATTGATTACAACATTCCGGAAGGCATTGAAATTAAGTGCCCGAACCCGACCCGCGTAAATGTCACCGGGCTGGACAAGCAGAAAGTCGGACAAGTCGCTGCGGAAATCCGCGGTTTTTATGAACCCGAACCCTACAAGGGCAAAGGGATTCATTATGTGGGTGAAGTCATCCGCCGCAAACAGGGTAAGAAAGTCGGCTAACAGGAGCCAGGTTTATGCTGAAAAAAGAATTAGGAAGACTTAAAAGACACGGAAGAATTCGCAAAAAGCTTTTTGGAACCTCCGAACGCCCCAGGCTTTCGGTTCACCGGTCTCTCAAAAACCTGTATGTTCAGGTTATTGATGACGTGAATTCCAAGACGCTCATTTCCTTTTCGACCATGAGCAAAGATTTCGCCAAGGCGTCCGGCAAGGAAGCCAAGACCAAGAAATCTGAAAAGCTGGGCGAATTTTTCGCTTCGAAATTAAAAGAGAAGGGCATCACTAAGATCGCTTTTGACAGAGGTGGATACCTTTATCATGGCCGCGTTAAAGCCCTTGCGGACTCGCTGCGTAAAGCGGGAATCGAGCTTTAGTCATGAAGGAGACTCCGGTGGAACAGGAAACGAACAAGGAAACGAAGGTCGCGGTCGCGGCTCCGGCGCCGGCAGCTTACACTCATTCAGGTCCTGCTGCAGGGCGTTATGAAAAAGTTATTCAGGTCAACCGCTGCGCCAAGGTTGTGAAGGGCGGAAGACGGTTCCATTTCAGCGCTCTTGTCGTGATTGGAAACGGCAACGGTGAAATCGGGTTTGCGCTTGGTAAAGCCAATGAAGTTGCGGATGCGATCCGTAAGGGTCTGATCGCGGCTGACAAACGCAGGATGAAAATTCTGCTTAAAGGCACCAGCATTCCTCACGAAATTATCGGGCGTTATGGTGCGGCCAAGGTCATGCTTAAGCCCGCCGCTCCCGGTACCGGCATTATCGCCGGCGGCGCGGTGCGTGCTGCGTGCGAGTCCTGCGGCATTAAGGACATTC
>CAZIQJ010000047.1:0-12226 GCA_964541285.1 uncultured bacterium
AAATAAAGAAAACAAAATAAGCCAGATGACTCAGATCCAGCACGCCGACCGTGACGTCGCGGTAATGCGTCAGGGGCGAAATCGCGCCGAGCTGGTGCGTCAGGGCGCCGTCAGAAACGCCGACCGCCCAGTCCAGGATCCAGAAAATAATCAGGATACCGAAGGTAATGACCGCGCTGACAATCGGACTCTCGGAAATGGACGAAATAAAAAGGCCGAGTGAAAGGTACGCGTTGCCCAGCAGCCAGAAACCCAGGTAGCCAATGGCGATGGGCCACCAGTCCCACTGCCCGCCCAGCTTGTGGATGACCAGCAGATAACCCGCGGTCGGCACCATCAGCAGTTCGAAAAACCAGACCAGGCCCAGGAATTTCCCCCACACAATTTCAAAGTCCGAAAGCGGGTATGTGAACAGCAGCTCAAGGGTCTGGCTGCGGCGTTCTTCGGCAAAGGCGCGCATGGAAAGCAGCGGCACCAGAAAAATCATGATCAGCGCGAGATTGATAAAAAAAGAACCGAAAACAAAACGGGTCAGGCCCATGCCTTCCACGCCCTCAAAGGCCTGGCGCGCGGCATCGAGTGAAAATTTGGCATAGCTCAGGACCAGAAGAGAAAAGAAAAGCCCCGCGATGATAAAAAAGAAAAAGCAAAGCAGGACGCCGACCCAGGAATGAAAGTAGGAAGCCAGGTCCTTGCGGGCCACAATAAACGCGTTTTTCAAGGCTGAGGCTCCTCTTCTGCGGGCGGGCGTTCTTCGCTGACCACGATTTTCATAAAGATGTCCTCAAGGCTCAGACGGCCGGAACGGATTTCAAGCAGCGGGATCTGCTGCTGCACGAAAAGCCGGCTGATGACAGGCCTCAGGTCTTCACCCGCAATCATGTTCATCGAAAAAGCCACATACCCTTCTCTTTCATCCGTGACCGCCACGTGGTCCACGCCGGTAAGCGACTTCAAAAGAGACAGGGCTTCGTCCTTGCGTGAGCGGTCGCCAATGGCCACAAAAACTTCGTGCGATTTGGTCAGACCCTCGGCCAGTTCACTGGTCGTGCCGCTGGCCACCACACGGCCGTGGTTCATAATCAGACGCGGTCACACACCATGCTGACTTCGGGAAGAATATGGGTCGAGAGAATCAGACTGCGCTCGCGGCCAAGTTCGCGGATGAGCGCGCGGATTTCAATGATCTGCTTGGGGTCCAGGCCGCTGGTCGGTTCATCCAGCACCAGAATTTCAGGATCACCCACGAGAGCCTGCGCAATGCCCACGCGCTGGCGGAAGCCTTTGGAAAGATGTTTGATCAGTTTGCGGCGCGATTCCCAAAGCCCGCAGCGGCTCATGATATTTTCAAGGTGCTCCCTGCGCGTTTTCTTTTTAACGGATTTCAGGTCCGCGACAAAACCCAGGAACTCCTCGATTTTCATGTCGCTGTAAAGCTGGACGGATTCGGGAAGGTATCCGATATTTTTTTTTGCTTTTTTGGGGTCCGCGAAAAGTTCAGAACCGGAAATCCAGACCTTGCCTTCAGAAGGAGGAAAAAAACCGGTCAGGATCCTCATGGTCGTGGTCTTGCCCGCGCCGTTTGGCCCGAGAAAACCCAGCACTTCGCCCTGCCTCAGCTCAAATGAAACCTGGTCAATGGCCTGAAACTTGCCGAATCTTTTGGAAATATTTTCAACGCGGATTCTGACGGGAGGAAGCACCTTGGCGCGGCCGGGCTTTACTTCATCCGCCATACGACACCCTGGCAAATTTTCTTTTACCGCACTGGACCAGCACCGGCTCCGCCAGCTGGACCGTGGCGGAAGGATCGGAAACTTTTTCCTGGTTCAGCTTCACACCGCCCTGCTCCACCAGCCGGCGCGCTTCACTTTTGGAAGGCGCAAGGCCCGCTTCTTTGAGAAGCGTGACAATATCCAGGCTTTTGTGCGGCAATTTTACGTTTTCAATTTCATCCGGCAGGCCTTTTTCCTTGAACATGCGGTCAAATTCGGAGCGCGCGGTGTCCGCCTCTTCCTGGCTGCGGAAAAAAGCCGCGATTTTCACGCCAAGATCAGCCTTGGCATTGCGCGGGTCTGCCTTGAATTTCTCAAGAAAAACCTTGAGTTCATCGTCCGTCATGCCGCTGGCATACTGCGCGTACACCGGCACCAGTTTGTCCGGCACGGACATGATTTTCCCGAAAATATTGCGCGCATCTTCCTGAATGGCAATGGCGTTGCCCAGGCTCTTGCTCATTTTCTTGACGCCGTCCGTTCCTTCAATGATAGGAAGTGTCATGATCATCTGCGGCTTCTTGCCCCAGATTTTCTGAAGTTCGCGGCCGACCAGCAAATTGAATTTCTGGTCCGTTCCGCCAAGTTCAAGGTCGGAATCAATGACCACGGAGTCATAGCCCTGCAAAAGCGGGTATAAAAATTCGATCAGCGCAATGGGTTGATTGGATTTGTATCGCTTGCTGAAGTCATCGCGCTCAAGCAGGCGGGCCACGGTGTACTGCGCGGTCAGGTGAAGGAAATCGGCCGGAGACATCTTGTCCAGCCACTCGGAATTGTACCGGACCTCGGTCTTGCTCTTGTCCAGGATCTTGAAGACCTGTTCCTGGTAGGTCAGGGCATTCTGTTTGATCTGATCCGCGGAAAGCATGGGGCGCGTTTCGCTGCGGTGCGACGGATCGCCGATGCGGGCCGTGAAATCCCCGATGATAAAAACCACTTTATGCCCGCAATCCTGGAACTGACGGAGCTTTCTGAGAGGAACGGTATGGCCCAGGTGCAGGTCAGGGCTTGAGGGGTCGGCCCCGTACTTGATGCGCAGGGGACGTTTTTTCTGAAAGGAGTCCGCAAGCTGGGACTTGAGCTCCTCGACGGAGACCACGTCCACGGCACCCTGGGTCAGAATTTTTAATTGAGCTTCCGGAGACTGAAACAAACCGTATCTCCCTTTTTTGCAAAGGTTTAGAATACGGCATTTTAACAGGCAAGTCCCCCCTCGTCAAACCCCATGGCCTGGTGTACAATGCCCCCCATGTCAGAAAACCAGATCCACCCCAGCGCCCTTTTGGGCAAAGGCGTCAAGCTCGGCACGGGAAACAGGATCGGACCCAACGTTATCTTTGAAGACGGCGTTGAAATCGGTTCCGGCAATGTTTTCTACCCTGGCGCCTACATTGCGGCCGGCACCACCATCGGCAATGACAATGAATTCCATATGCATGCCGTCATCGGCCACACGCCCCAGGACCTGGCGTTCAAAAACGACCCCACTTACACCCGGATCGGGAATGGGAACAAGTTCCGAGAATTCGTGACCATTCACCGCGGCACCAAGGCAGGCACCGCCACGGAAATCGGAAACCAGAACTTTCTCATGGCTTACTGCCACGTGGCGCACAACTGCAGACTCGGAAACAACATCATCATGGTCAATCAGGCGTCCCTGACCGGCCATATTGAAGTCGAAGACAAGGCATTTCTTTCCGGCATGACCGGATTTCACCAGTTCACGCGCATCGGCACGCTGGCCATGGTCAGCGCGCTTTCGGCCTGCAACAAGGACATTCCCCCGTATTTCATCTGCGGCGGCCGTCCGGGTGTGGCTCTTGGAATCAATGTGGTGGGTATGCGCCGCGCGGGCTTCAGCGCCGCGGTACGCGAGGAAGTCAAACAGTCCTACAAGCTGCTTTACCGTTCCGGTCTGAATATCACCCAGGCTGTGTCCGCCATCAAGGACCGGTTCTCAAGCCCGGAAGTCCTTCATCTTGTGAAATTCATCGAATCTTCAAAACGCGGGATTGTCGCCGGATCAAAAGCTGAAATGGAAGGCGAAGAAGACTACGCGGACGAAGATACGCTGAAACCCAAAAAATAAAAAAAGCCGCGGGGCCGCGGCTTTTCTAGACTTTCCCCAGAATCAAAACCGAATTTTTCCCGCCAAAACCAAACGAATTCTTCATGACAACGTCGATGTTCGCTTTCCTGGATTTGTTGGGCACATAATCCAGGTCGCATTCAGGGTCCGGTGTTCCGTAATTGATAGTCGGAGGGATTTCGCCGTTCTCCATGGCCAGGATGGCCGCGATCAGTTCCACCGCTCCGGCCGCGCCGATCAAATGCCCGATCATGGACTTGTTGGCGGAAATCGGGATCTTCGGGGCCAGGTCACCGAACGCCTTCTTGATGATCATGGTTTCGGTCTTGTCGTTGAGCGGCGTGGACGTGCCGTGCGCGTTGATGTAATCAATGTCCTGCGGCAGGACGCCCGCGTTCTGCATGGCCATTTTCATGGCGCGCACGGCTTCCTTGCCTTCCGGGTCCGGCGCGGTCATGTGGTAAGCGTCACAGGTCATGCCGTGGCCCAGAATCTCAGCGTAAATATGCGCGCCGCGTTTCTTGGCGTGTTCGTATTCTTCCAGCACCAGAATTCCTGAGCCTTCGCCCAGCACAAATCCGTCGCGGTCGCGGCTGAAAGGCCGCGAGGCGCCCTGCGGATCGTCGTTGCGCGTGGACATGGCGCGCGCCACGCAGAACGCGGCCAGAATACCGGGGTAAATCGAAGCTTCAGCGCCGCCCATGACCAAAAAGTCCATGGCGCCGGACTGAATGGCGTCAAAGGCATAACCTCCGGCGTCAGAAGCCGAAGAGCAGGCGGTTGAAATTGAAAAGCTGGGGCCCGTGATACCGAGCTCAATGGAAATGTTACTGGTGCAGGCGTCCGGAAAACCGGCCAGCGCGGTGAAGGGATTGATGCGCATGGGGCCTTTTTCCATGAGCGTGGTGTGCTGATTAAGAATATACCCGTGACCGGCCATGGCCGTGCCGATAATCACGCCGGTTTTTTCGCGGCCGCCGTTGTTCTGGAAGTCCAGGCCGGCATCAGCAACCGCCATTTTTGCGGCCGCGACCGCGAGCTGGGATGTCCGGTCCATGCGCTTCAGGCGCTTGAGGTCGATAAATTTTTCAGGATCGAAATTCTTGATCTCGCCGGCGAATTTGGTGGTGAAAGCGGAAGTGTCGAATGCTTCTATGTTGGAAATGCCGGAGCGGCCTTCGCGCAAGGAGGCCCAGAAGGCCTCCTTGCCGAAACCGATGGAAGAAATAACGCCGAGTCCCGTGACGACAACACGCCTTTTGCCTTGTTGTTTCACAGGAAAACTCCTCCCTGTCTAGCGGGCGGAAACGGCTTCTTTGCAGGTAAGCGCGATTTTACGGGCTTCGTGATCAACGTTCAGGATATTCACGTTGATGGACTCGCCGAGAGTGAACTTCTTTTCCAGATCCGCGGACTGGGTGCCCGGAATCTCGGAAACGTGGGCCAGACCTTCAAGGCCGTTCTCAAGCTCGACGAAAAGACCGAAATTCACGATACGCGTGACCTTGCCGGTCATGGGCATTCCCACAACAAGCTCTTTGGTCAGCTGGTCCCAGGGATCTTCCGTCAGCTGCTTCATGCCGAGGGAAATCTTCTGGGCTTCGGTATCAATGCTCAGGACCATGACGTCAACCTGCTCGCCCTTTTTCAGGACATCGCTGGGCTTGTTGACCTTATGGGTCCAGGAAATATCGGAGATATGAACCAGGCCGTCAATGCCGGGCTCAAGCTCAACAAAAGCGCCGTAATCGGTCAGGTTGCGGACAGTGCCCTTGACCTTGTCGCCGATGCGGTACTTGTCGGTCACGCGCGCCCAGGGGTTTTCCTGGGTCTGCTTCATGCCGAGGGAAATCTTTTTGCCTTCGCGGTCCATGTTCAGCACCACGACTTCCACTTCATCCCCCATCTGGAGGAGTTCGGAAGGATGGGCCACACGCTTGGTCCAGGAAAGCTCGCTGATATGAACAAGGCCTTCAATGCCCGGCTCAAGCTCAACAAAAGCACCGTAAGGAAGGATGTTCACGACCTTGCCCTTGACCTGGGAGCCGCTGGAATACTTCTGGGAAGCGGTTTCCCACGGGTTGGTGGACTTCTGCTTCAGGCCGAGAGAAACCTTTTCATTCTGGCGGTCAATGGCAATGACCATGACGTCCAGTTCATCGCCCAGCTTCACAAGTTCGGAAGGATGGGAAATGCGGCCCCAGCTCATGTCCGTGATATGAAGCAGGCCGTCAAGCTCGCCAAGATCAATGAACACGCCGAAATCGGTGATGTTCTTGACGCGGCCCTTGAGGACCTGGTTCTCTTTAAGCTCGGAGATTTTCTTGGCGCGGACTTCGGAGCGTTCCTTATCAAGGAAATCCTTGCGGGAAACAACGACGTTCTTGCGCTTGTGATTGATCTTAACGATAACAAACTTGCTGGTCAGACCAAGGAACTGGTCCAGATTGCGGGTAGGCTTGCTGTCCACGAGGGAAGCAGGAAGGAAGGCTTCCATGCCAATGTCGGCCATGAAGCCGCCGCGTACTTTCTTGAAAATCTTACCTTCAACGATGCTGCCTTCCTGAGCGTTGACAAGCAGGTCGTTCCAGGTACGCTGGCGGTCCGCTTTCCGTTTGGAAAGAACAACCAGGCCTTCTTCGTCCTGAAAGGACTCAAAAAGGACTTCCATTTCCGCGCCGACCACAACTTCGGACGGGTCCGCGAATTCATCGAGGTTCAGAATGCCTTCAGCCTTATAACCGATATCAATTACGACCTCCCGACCCCGGATGGCGACTATCTTACCTTTTACTACCTCACCCTCCTCAAAATTCTGAACGGTCTTTTCGTAAAGATCGGCAAATAAGGAACTCATACGGGCAACTGCCTCCTTGAAGATATGAAGAATTACGACGGACGGTGACACCCGAAAGGGATAAAACGATTGTTACCAATGGGTTGTGTGTCCAATCGAAGTGGAGCGATTATAGCATAAAGCCCGGGATTGCAAACTAAATTTTCAGACCGCCTGAAAGGGGCTTAAACACTGAGGTTCCCGCGTTTCCGGGCCGTGCGCTTCAAAAACTCGCGCAGCGGCAGAGTGCGGCGGGTGCGGAGCATGAGTTTCAGGCTGCCAAGCCTTTTTTCAAACGTTTCAAGGGCCTGAATAACGGCTTTCCGGTTGGAAAGGAAGATCGGCGTCCAGATGGAAGCGTCTCCCTGCGCGATGCGGGTGCTGTCCATGAAGCCCCGGGCAGCGAACTTAAGTGAAGATTCCGGCACCGCGTCCACCAGACAGGATGCCAGCGCGTGAGGAAGATGGCTGATCTCGGCAACCGCCCGGTCATGCTCTGAGGCGGAGGTTACAACGATTTTTCCGGAAATTTTCTTCCAGAAATTTTTTACCGCTGAAAAAGCGGCGGCGTGCGCCCCGGCGCCTCGCACCACAAATGTAAAGCCGCTCTGATACAGGGCCGCGCTGGCGGCTTCAATCCCCCGCTCATGGGAACCTGCCATGGGATGAGCGCCCACAAACCGGATATTCTTCCATTTTTTCTTCTGTGCCCAGCCGCAGATCTCGCCCTTGACGCTTCCCACATCCGTGACCAGCGCGCCTTTTTTCGCGGCGCGGTCAAGACGAAGAAGGAAAGGCTGAAGTGTGTCCACGGGAGTGCAGAGTACAATCAGGTCCGCGGCACGGCAGACGTCTTCCATATGGTTGGAAGCCTGGTGGATCCACTTTTTACGCAGGGCCAGACGAAGCGCGGCCTTGTTACGGCTGACGCCTGTGATCCGGGCCGAAGGGAACTTTTTACGGCAGGCCGCAGCCAGAGAGCCGCCCATGAGGCCAAGACCCACGATCGTAATGTTTTTAAACTTCATAAGGCTCCGCGGTAAAAACGCGGGATGCTAGATTTCGCGTCCCACGACAGCCGCAATGGCCCGCAGTTCCGCCATGAGCG
This sequence comes from uncultured bacterium, assembly GCA_964541285.1. Taxonomy (GTDB): domain Bacteria; phylum Omnitrophota; class Omnitrophia; order Omnitrophales; family Aquincolibacteriaceae; genus CAYLPP01. The sequence continues at coordinate 7,815 of CAZIQJ010000047.1, forward strand.
AAACAAACTGGGCCGGAAGAAGAGACTGGGGTCCGTCGCTCTTGGCGAGTTCGGGATTCGGGTGCACTTCAACCATGATGCCGTCACAGCCCGCGGCCACGGCCGCGCGCGCGATAGGCGCCACGTAGGAGCGTTTGCCGGTCCCGTGAGAAGGATCCAGCAGGATCGGAAGGTGCGTTTCCGCTTTCACGACCGGAATGGCGTTGATGTCGACCGTGTTGCGGGTCGCAGTTTCAAAGGTGCGGATACCGCGCTCAGCCAGCATGACCTTGAAGTTGCCCTTGGCAAGCAGGTACTCCGCGGACAAAATCATTTCGCTGATCGTGGCGGAAAGCCCGCGCTTCAGAAGCGTGGGCTTTTTGGAAGCGCCGCACTCACGCAGCAAATCAAAGTTCTGCATGTTACGCGCGCCGATCTGAAGCATGTCCGAGTACTGGGAAACAAGTTCCACGTTGCGCGGGTCCATGACTTCAGTCACGACCAGAAGGCCGTACTTGTCGCCGGCTTCACGCAGGTATTTCAACCCTTCTTCCCCCAGACCCTGGAAAGCGTACGGAGAAGTGCGGGGCTTGTACGCGCCGCCGCGGAGGAAAGTGGCTCCGCCTTTTTTCACGGCTTCCGCGGTCTTGAAAAGCATTTCGCGGCTCTCAACCGAGCAAGGCCCGGCCATGACCACGATTTTCTTGCCGCCGACCTTGACGCCGTTGCCCATGTCAAACTCCGTGTCTTCGGGCTTGAAGCTGCGGCTGGCAAGCTTGAAAGGTTTCTGGATGGCCATGACGTTTTCAACGCCGGGAAAAGCTTCAAGCGGTTCAACCCGCAGCTTTTCCTCTTCGCCGATGACGCCGACAATGGTGCGCTCAACGCCGCGCGAAACCTGGGGCGTAAGGCCCATTTCCTTGACCTTGTCGCAAATGTGGTCAATCTGGTCCGGTGTTGCTTCCTGCTTCATGATGATGATCATTTTCCTGCTCCTTTTTCCTTTAGATAAATTTTTAACAGCCGGTAAAACTGGGCGTTCTGGCTCCGGCGGCCGACTGTTACGCGGATCCATGTTGAAAGCCCGTAAGCTTTCATTGAACGAACAATAAGACCTTTGCGCAAAAGCGCTTTAAAAACTTCATCGGCATCATGCCCCGTATCCACTAGCACAAAATTGGCCTGGCTCGGGAGCGCGCGCAGGCCTAATTTTTTAAAAACCTTGTCCAGATAAAGACGTCCGCGCGAAACAAGCCGCTTGGTCCGCCAGAGAAAAAACCGGTCATCCAGAGCCGCGGCCGCGCCGGCCTGGGCAATGGAGTTCACATTGAACGGCTGGCGGATCTTGTGCAGGTATCCGATCAGCTCGGGCGAACCCACGCCGTAACCCACGCGCACGCCCGCCAGCCCGAAGGCCTTTGAGAAAGTGCGCAGGATGACCACGTTCTTGCGCGCGATCTTGACGTAAGCCAGCGTGTGGGGAAAATCCTGCGCTTCCACGAAATCCACGTAAGCTTCGTCAAAACAGACCAGCACATTGTCCGGCACGCGCGCCAGAAAACTTTCAACCTGCGCAGCGGTCACGTAAGTGCCGGTCGGGTTGTTCGGGTTGGCGATAAAAATCAGCCGGGTTCTTTCCGTGATCGCGGCCAGAATGCCTTCCAGATCATAAACATAATCCTTTGTCATGGGAGCGGTCACAAATTTCGCGCCGCAAACCTGCGTCAGGATCGGATAAACAAGAAACGAAGTTTCGGAAGAAATGACTTCATCCCCTTCCGAAAGAAACCCGCGCGCCAAAAGCTCAATGATTTCATTTGAGCCGTTGCCGATCAGAATCTGATTGGCCGGCAGACCCAGCTCACGGGAAAGCCTGTCGGTCAGATAATAGCAGCCGGACTCAGGGTAAAGGTGCGCTTCCCCCAGCGCCTTGCGCATGGCGCGGATCGCCTTGCGTGAAGGGCCAAGCGGGTTTTCATTTGAAGCGAGTTTTATAACCCGCCTCAAACCAAGCTCGCGCTCCACTTCCTTGATCGGCTTGCCCGGCTCGTACGGCCGGACAGATTCAATGCATTCTTTGAAGAGTTTTCTTTTGGATGTCATGACAGTCATGGATCAAGCTTCTTTGGCGGTCGATGCCGGATAAGAACCCAGAATCTTGAGGAACTTTACCTTTCCTTCCATTTCATGGAGCATTTTTTTGACATGAGGCTTTTCAGAATGGCCTTCCAGATCGATGAAGAAATAATAGTCCCACGCCCTCTTTTTGGAAGGCCGCGATTCGATCTTGGTCATGTTGACCTTGTACTTGCGGATCGGCGAAAGCATTTCATAGAGCGCGCCGACCTTGTCCTTGATGGAAACAAGGATCGAAGTCTTGTCCTTGCCGCCGGACGGAGGCGGAACCTGGCGCGACACCACCAGAAAGCGCGTGACGTTCTGGGCAAAATCCTGAATGCCCTCAGCCAGAATCGGCATATTGTAAAGCGTGGCCGCGAGCTTGGAGCCGATGGCCGCGGCGCCGTCTTCATTCTGCGCACGTTTGGCAGCGGCCGTGGTGCTGGCGGTTTCCACCAGTTCCACGCCCGGAAGGTGCGCTTCAAGCCACTGGCGGCACTGCCCGAAAACTTCGGCCTTGGAGTAAACGCGCTTGATGCGTTTTTTCTCGGAATTGGAAATCAGGTAATGCACCACTTCAAAAAGAATTTCAGAGCAGATTTTAAGGTCTGACTCAAAGAACATGTCCAGCGTATGGCTGACCGCGCCTTCAATGGAGTTTTCAATCGGAATGACGCCGTAGTCCGCGTGTTTGAGCTCGACCTCGGAAAAAACCTGGGTGATGCTGGAAGCGGGAAAATATTTCACGCTGGAACCGAACTTGGAAAGCGACGCCAGGTGCGTAAAGGTGGCTTCCGGGCCAAGGTACGCGATGGTCAGCGGCTTTTCAAGCGAAAGCGCCGCGGACATGATTTCGCGGTAAATGGATTTCAGGGAATCCTTGGGCAGAGGGCCTTTGGCGGCCTTTTCAATTTTCTGGTAGATCGCGCTTTCGCGTTCCGGCGCGTAGATTTCCTTGCCGGCTTCGACCTTGACCTTGCCGACTTCAAGGGCCAGTTCCGTTCTTTCGTTCAAAAGCTGGATGATCTTGGCGTCAAGCTCGTCGATCTTACTGCGCAGATGATTGAGATTCATCGTCTCCTCGAGTCTGTTCTTCTTCCATGCCGGGTTCGGATTCAGCGGCCGCGTCGGCCTCGCCTTCCGCGGACACAGCGGCTTCGGCAGAAACTTCCGCCGCGCCTTCTGCGGAACCTTCCTGATTCACGGGCACCATTTTCTGCGTGCCCAGAAGCTCTTCCTTCTTGATGGAATTTTCCACGATGGTTTTGATTTCCTGAATGTTCGGCATCTCTTCAAGAGACTTCAGGCCGAAATGCTCCAGGAACTTTTCCGTGGTGCCGTACATGAAAGGCCGGCCCGGCACTTCTTTCTTGCCCACAATCTTGATGAAGCCGCGTTCCGACAAAGTCGCGATGACGCCGCTGGCGTCCACGCCGCGCAGCTCTTCGATTTCAGCGCGCGTGATGGGCTGCTTGTAAGCAAGAATGGCCAGCGTTTCAAGCGCGGACTGGGTCACCTGCTTGGCTTTTTTCTGCAGCTCCACTTTAAAAATCCAGGGAGCGTATTCCCTTTTCGTGGCGATTTCATAACCGTTGGCAACGCCCACAACTTCAAAGCTGCGGCCGTCACGCACATATTCGGCGGAAAGCTCAGTCACAATATTTTCGATTTCGCGCGGCGTCAGACTTTTCATGACACGGCGCATTTCCGGAATGGTCAGCGGCTTGCCGGAAGCAAAAAGCAGCGCTTCCACAATGCGCTTGGCGCGCTCAGGATCCAGCGCTTCGTTTTCATTCACGCTCTGGACTTCCACGCGGGTGGATTCATCCACCATGACTGAAGGAAGCTGCATCTCAAGCTGCTCTTCGAGCTTTTCTTCCAGCTCGCGGCGAAGCTGCTTCATTTTTTCAGCCTGTTCTCTTTCTTTATCTTTCTGCTCTTTCGTCATAAAAATCAGACCCCCGTTACGGCTTCAGGAATTTGTTCAATGTAAATTTCCCCGTACTGCTTCTCCTGCGTCACTCTCGCGACTTTGGTGCGGACGATTTCAAGCACCGCAAGAAAAGTCACGATCAAAAGATTGCGCGTCCAGCCCTGGCTGAAAAGCTCAGAGAAGACGACTTTTTTGCTGTCCAGCAGGCGCGTGCGGATTTCAGAGATTTTCTCCTCAATCGTCACGATCTGTTCAAACACCTCGTGGACATTCTCTTTGCCCGCCTTCGCAATAACGGTCTGAAAAGCGGACAGAAGATCGTAGAGGTTCGCGCTGAAATTATCAATATAAATTCCAGCGCTCCCGGAAATGGTGTCAACGA
>CAZIQJ010000048.1:0-11985 GCA_964541285.1 uncultured bacterium
ATCCATCTGCCGCAGATCCACGAAGTGCATCAAGGCATTCAGGCCGGTTTCCAGTCGGGTATGAAGGAAATGGGGGCGTGGGGGCTGTTTCTTCTTTTCCTGCGCGCGTATTCGCTGGGCGGCGGAACTTATACCGGCATTGAAGCGGTTTCAAACGGCGTCAGCATTTTACAGGAACCGCGGGTCAAGACAGGTAAAAAGACCATGCTTTATATGGCCACTTCTCTGGCGCTGACTGCCGGCGGTCTTTTGCTTTGCTACATGCTTGCCGAGGTTAAACCCATGCACGGTCAGACGCTCAACGCGGTCGTGGCCATGGACTTGATGGGCCGCTGGCATCTGGGCGGCCTGCCGGTCGGGGTATGGCTTGCCACGCTGACTATTGGCGCGGAAGCCGTGCTGCTGCTTGTGGCCGCGCAAACGGGCTTTATTGACGGACCGCGCGTCATGGCCAACATGGCGTCGGATTCCTGGATTCCGCGCCGCTTTGCCGCGCTTTCCGACCGGCTGACCATGCAGAATGGAATTATTGTCATGGGGGCGGCGGCCATGGCGCTTCTGGCCTATACGCGGGGCCATATCGGCATCCTGGTGGTCATGTACAGCGTGAACGTGTTTCTCACTTTCTCGCTTTCCCAGATGGGCATGATCGGCTTCTTTTTCCGCAACCGCAAGACGCAGAAGAAATGGCTGCAGGAGATGCTGGTCCAGATCACAGGATTCACGCTTTGCTTCGCCATCCTGATTGTCATGATTTTTGAGAAGTTCCGCGAAGGCGCCTGGGTCACGGTGCTTCTGACCTGCAGCTGTGTGGCATTGTGCTTCTGGATACGCAAGCATTACTATGAAACAGCTAAAAAAATCCTTGAAATCGACCGGGCCTTTCAGGGGATTCCACTTTCCAAAGGCGTTCTTCCGGAGTTTGACCCGGACAGCCCGACTGCGGTCATTCTGGTGGGCGGTTACAGCGGTCTTGGGATTCATATCTTCCTGAATATTTTCCGTTTTTTCCCGGACGCGTTTAAAAACGTGGTCTTTCTGAACGTCGGTTTGATTAATTCCGACTTTTTCAAGAGCAAGGACCAGGTCCAGTCTATTACGGACAAGAGCCGGGAAGTCCTCGATCATTACGTCAAATTTTCGGAAGGTATGAGCATTCCGGCGCGCGCGGAATTCCGGCTTGGCACGGAGGTCGTGGAAACGGTTTCCGAGCTGAGCGTGGAAGTGGCAGGGAAATATTCCCGCTGTGTTTTCTTTGCAGGTGAAATTGTCTTTGAAAACCCCCAGTGGTATTACCGCATCCTGCACAATGAAACCGCCTACGCCATTCAGCGGAGAATACGGTTTTTAGGCCTTCCCATGGTCATCCTGCCTATCAGAATCCGGAACAAATAGTCTTTTCAAGACTGTTTGAGAAGACTTGGCCGGACGTCAGGAAATCCGTTATGCGGGAATAGTATCGGAGAAAGAGAACTGGATTTTAAAGAGGCGCCGCCTTCGGGCAGCGCCTCTTTTTTTTGTGCGGAAGAAAAACCAGATTGGAAGATCAGGGTTTGTTGGAGAAGAGAACCAGCTTCTGGCGGCGCATTAAAATATAGACCGGCGCTTTGCTGAACTCAGGGAACTTGCTGAACATTTTCTCATTGGTCATGACGAACACCCTGTCCGGACCTTCGAAGAAATCATGGATGCGCCCGAAGTCTTCAAAGACATAGTCTTTGTAATTGGCTTCCGGCTCAAATTTGGTCTCCATGTCCACGCCCATGGTGATGACCCTTTCCTTGAGGTAAAAGGGGAGGCTGGCGTAATAATTGCGCCACATGATGACCTTGTCTCCGGGCTTCTGCAGCTCCAGGATTTTGGCCGCAAAGGCCTTGGTGTTTTTGTACTGAATAGAGGGCAGCGCGGTCAGTGCGATCAGCATGGCCATAAACATGATTCCTGCCTGGCTCTTGAAAATCCAGGAGGACTTTCCGCTGCGCAGGATCCGTATGCTGAAAATCGAGGCCGCGATCAGAAGCGCGGCCGCGGCAGCCACGGCGCCGGGGTGAATCCCGCTTACGAATTCCGGTTTGATTAAAACGAAAACCACTCCGCCTACGGCCATGACAATGTAGGCCACGGACAAGATCCATCCGCTGATGACAATTCCTTTGTCCGCCGGCACTTTGTTTTCGTCCCAGTCTTTCCAGAAACAGGCCGCGAAAAGCGCCAGCGGAGGAAAAAGCGGCACGATATAGGTGGCAAGCTTGGTTTTAAAAATGGAGAAAAGAATAAAGGGAACCAGGAACCAGATCAGGACAAAGTAGATCCTGTCGCGCGCTTCGCGTTCGCGCGGGCTTTTCAGGTTCCATTTGAAGACAGCGGGCATGAAGACCGTCCAGGGCAGGAAGCCCAGCGGAAGGACAAGGAAATAATAAAAGAACGGGTGTTTGCGCCCGGCCGTGCCCTTGATAATGCGGCCGGCCAGCTGGTAATGGATGAAGTAATCAAAAGCGCCCTGATTCTGCAGGATCACGGCAGCGTACCAGCTCAGCGACACGGCCCAGAAAAGGACAAACCCGATCAGCCAGTGCTGCCAGGGAATGCTGATGCCGCGCTTGCGGACAATTCCGAACACAAGCGCGGGAACCAGGGTGATCATCCAGGCGACCGGACCTTTGGTCAGCATGCCGAAGGCCAGCGCCAGGATGGCAGTGTAGAAAAAGAAAATCTTGTGCTTTTCGCTGAAAAAAAGCCTCGCGATTGAAAACATGGCGGCGAAGGTGAAGAACACCAGCGCCATATCCGTCGTGACCAGACGCGAGGTGGCCATATAAAGAGCGGAAGTCAGCAGGATGCATGAAGCGTAGAGACCTGTCCGGAAATCAAAAAGGAATTTCCCCAGAAAGATCATGAGTGTCATCAGCAGGAGGCTCAGGACCACGCTTGGAAACCGCGCGCTGAATTCTGAGAAACCAAAGGCCTTGAAAGCGCTGACCACAAACCAGTTGGAAAGCGGCGGTTTGTGATAATGGGAAACATAATCCATACGGGGCGTCATGTAATCCCCGGTCAGGATCATGGTCTGGGCAATGTCCGAGTAACGGCCTTCATCCGGATCAAACAGGGGAACCCGGCCCAGGTTCCAGAAAAGCAGGATGCCTGCGGCAAGAAGGAAAACCGCGATGAGGGACTTCTGGCGGTTCATTAAATTCCCGCCTTGGGAGCGCGGTGCATATGGATCAGCCACAGGTTGCGCATGTACACGAAAAGGCCGATGCACTGGCCCAGAAAGAAAACAGGGTCCTGGCGGTAAAGCGCGTAGAAAGTCAGGATGCTGCCGCCCAGCAGGCTGAGGTACCAGAAAGCATTGGGAACCACGCTTTTTTTCTGGCGCTCGGAAGCCAGCCACTGGACCAGGAAACGTGAGAAGAAAAAGACCTGGCCCACAAAACCTATGGCGATCCAGACTTTGGAGGTTTCGGTATGAAAAAGATGCGTCATGATACCTTCACTTTATAGTTGAGTTTGTTTTTTAAAAGCCAGCTGACGGCGATCAGGTCCCAGAGCGGGCCAAGCAGGCGGTTGAAGAGTCCATATTTGGCCTTGCCCGCTTTTCTGAAAGCGTGCTCCACCGGGACCTGTTTGATTTTAAAACCGCTTCTGTCCGCGATGGCGGGAAAGAAGCGGTGCATGCCCTTGTAAGGGTAAAAATTTTCCAGCACGCTGCGGCGGAACACCCGAAGGGAACAGCCCACGTCTTTTATGTTGTCCTGAATGACGGAGCGCCGGATATTGTTGGCGATCCTTGAGCTGATTTTCTTGACCAGCTTGTCCTGGCGGTTGGCGCGGTAACCGGTAACCATGTCAAAGCCGTCCATCATGGCGTAAAGTTTGGGGATTTCTTCCGGAGGGTTCTGAAGATCCGCGTCGAGCGTGGCCAGGACATCTCCTTTGGCGGCCTGCAGGCCGGCATAAAGCGCGGAGGTCAGGCCCCGGTTCTGTTCCAGCTGGATCAGCCGCACGGAAGGTGCGGTTTTCATCAGTTCCCGGAGCAGGGCATCCCCGCCGTCCTTTGATCCGTCATCCACGAAAACAATCTCCCAGGCCCCTGAGACGCGGGCCGCGGCCCTGGTCAAACGGTCAAAAAGTTCCGGGATATTTTCCCGTTCTTCATAAAATGGACAGACAATAGAAAGCATAAGGGACGATTATACCCGCGAGCCTGCCATTTGGCCTCTTTTTTTTGAGCGTGAAAACCGGGGAAGGATTTGATACTCTGAATCCATGAAACCGGAAATTTTCAGGGCTGAACAATTCATCCCCCGTCTGCGCAGGGAAGTGTTTCCCTTTTTTGAAAATCCGGAAAATCTGGCAAAAATCACGCCGCCTTCGCTTGGGTTTAGAATCCTGACTCCCGGGCCTCTTGAAATGAAAAAGGGCCTGACAATTGATTACACCATCAAGATTCTCGGGCTTCCGCTGCTCTGGAGGACTTTGATTCTGGAATACAATCCGCCGTTCAGCTTCGTGGATAATCAGGAGCGCGGGCCTTACGCTCTCTGGCATCACACCCATACTTTTGAAGAAGTTTCGGGAGGCACTTTGATGAAAGATGAAGTCAGATACGCGGTGCCATTCGGGCCGCTGGGGTCGCTGGTCAACGCAGTCTGGGTGCGCCATGACATCGAAAATATTTTCCGCTACCGCACCCGGATCATCGCGCAGCTTTACTCCGCATGACTTCCATTGTCTGGTTCCGGCAGGACCTGAGGCTGGAGGACAATCCCGCTCTGGCCGAAGCCGTCAAAACGGGCGGCGCGGTAATCCCGGTTTTTATCTGGGCGCCTGAGGAAGAAGGCGCGTGGCCGCCGGGCGCCGCCAGCCGATGGTGGCTGCACCAGTCTCTGGAAAGCCTGGCCGCGGATTTAAACAAGCGCGGCTCTCGTCTGATCATTCTGAAAGGCAGGAGCCTGCGCGTGCTTGAAGGCCTGGTGAAAGAAAGCGGGGCTGAGGCTGTTTTCTGGAACCGCCGCTATGAGCCGGCCGTCATCAAGCGCGACGCTGAAATCAAAACCTGCTTCAAGGAAAAGGGCGTGCGCGCTGAAAGCTTCAACTCCGCGCTTCTGTATGAACCCTGGCAGGTCCAGACAGGCTCCAAAACCCCTTATCAGGTTTACACCGCTTTTTGGAACGCCACGCAGGCAAAGCCTTCGCCCGATGCACCTGCGGCCGCGCCCTCCAGAATTTCCGCGCCTGCCAGATGGCCGGGCTCGCTTCCGCTTGAAAAGCTCGGGCTGGAACCTAAAATCAAATGGGCCGGAGGCATGCGCGCGGCATGGAACCCCGGAAGCGGTGGCGCGCAAAAAGAATTGAAGCGTTTTATTTCAGAAGCTGCCGCGAGTTATGAAGACGGCCGCAATATTCCTTCCATTGCCGGGACTTCAAGGCTTTCGCCCCATCTTCATTTTGGGGAAATCAGCATTCGCCGGGTCTGGAAGGAAATTGGAAGCGCCCGGGCAGGCAAGAGCGGCGGCATTTACCTGAAAGAACTTGTCTGGCGGGAATTCGCGCACCACCTTCTGTTTCATTTTCCCGGCACCCCGGAAAAGCCGCTTAAAAAATATTTCGAAAAGTTCACCTGGAAGAAAAATTCAGCGGCGCTCAAGGCCTGGCAAAAAGGCATGACCGGTTATCCCATTGTGGATGCGGGCATGCGCGAGCTTTGGGTCACAGGCTGGATGCACAACCGTGTCCGGATGATTGCGGCGTCTTTTCTTGTCAAAGACCTGCTGCTTCCGTGGCAGGAAGGCGCGAAGTGGTTCTGGGACACGCTGGTGGACGCGGACCTGGCTTCCAATACCATGGGCTGGCAGTGGACGGCGGGGTGCGGCGCGGACGCGGCCCCGTTTTTCAGGATTTTTAACCCGGTCAGCCAGGGGGAGCGTTTTGACCCGCACGGCCAGTATGTGCGCAAATGGGTGCCTGAAATTGCAGGGCTTCCGGACAAATGGATCCACCAGCCTTTTGCCGCGCCTTTGGAAGTCCTCAGGGCGGCCGGAGTGACGCTGGGCAAAAATTATCCCGGGCCTGTGGCGGACCATGCTTCCGCGCGCAAGGAAGCCTTGATGCTGTTTGAACGGGCCAGGGAGAAGGCGGGGAAGCCGTGAACATTCTTTTTCTCTGCGTGGCCAATTCCGCGCGAAGCCAGATGGCCGAGGGCCTTGCCCGGAAAATTCTGGGGCCAAAGACCGTGGTTCAGAGCGCCGGCTCCTGCGCCAGCCATGTCAGCCCCTGGGCCATTGAAGTCCTGAAGGAAATCGGCATCGACATCCGCTCACACAAATCCAAGTCCGTGCATGACATTGATTTTTCGAAAGTGGACATGGTCATCACGCTCTGCGAGGAAGAAGTTTGCCCGGTTTTGCCCGGCCGCATCAAAAAACTGCATTGGCCCATTGCCGATCCGTCCCGCAAAGGTTACACCGAAGAAAAGCAGCTGGAAGGTTTCCGCGAGGCCCGGGACAAAATCGCGGAACTGCTGGAAGGCCTGTCCCATCAGCTTTTTCCGAAGAAATAACTTTGCTTCCCGGCGTCCCGCCTTTATAATCTCGATCTGTGCGGCCTGGGAACAGGCCAGTCTTTTTATGTTTTATTTTTCGAAAAATCTTTAAATTTTGGAGGAATTTCATGCAGACTCAGGCAGCGGCACCCAAAGCATCCACCAACCAGAAACAGGGAGCGATCAGAAGCTTCCTTAAACAGAACTACCGCCATTTCAATTCCGCGGTCGTGATTGACGCGGCCGAGGCCTATGAAGCGCACCTGGCCAAGGGCGGAAAAATGTTCCTGACCATGGGCGGCGCCATGAGCACGGCCGAGCTTGGCATCACATTGGCTGAGATGATCCGTGAAGGCAAAGTCCACGGTATCTGCACCACGGGCGCGAACCTTGAAGAAGATATCTTCAACCTTGTGGCCCACGACTACTACGAACGCGTGCCGCATTACCGCCACCTTTCTTCTGAAGAGGAAGTTGCCCTGCGTGACCGCGGCATGAACCGCGTCACCGACACCTGCATCCCTGAAGAAGAAGCCATGCGCCGCATTGAGCGCCGTGTGCTGAAGTTCTGGCAGAAGGCCGACAAGGAAGGCAAGCGCTACTTCCCGTATGAATACATGTACCAGCTGATCAAGAGCGGCGAGATCAACGAGTTTTTCCAGATCGACCCCAAGCACAGCTGGGTCGTGGCCGCGTGCGAAAAGAACATCCCGATTTTTACTCCGGGCTGGGAAGATTCGACTCTTGGCAACATCTTTGTGGCCAATGTGCGCCGCAAGGACGTTTCAAATTTCGCGGTCGTGAAAACGGGCGTGGAACAAATGGACGCCCTGATTGACTGGTACAAGGCCAACACAGCGACGGAATCTCTGGGCTTTTTCCAGATCGCGGGCGGTATTGCCGGCGATTTCCCGATCTGCGTGGTTCCTCTGATCATTCAGGACCTGAAAGAAGAATGCAAACTCTGGGGCTATTTCTGCCAGATTTCCGACAGCACCACGTCGTACGGCTCCTACAGCGGCGCGGTTCCGAACGAAAAAATCACCTGGGGAAAACTGGACGGCGACACGCCGCGTTTCATTATTGAGTCCGACGCGACGATTGTGGCACCGCTTGTGTTCGCGTACGTTTTAAACAAGTAAGATTTTAATCCAAAAAGGGGACAGGTATATTTACCTGTCCCCTTTTTAGGCTAAAGGACATTCCCACCATGTTAAGCCGGGCTTTACTCGTCTCGCTGGGCAGTATCGCGGGCGGACTCGCGCGTTTTTATCTCGCCGGATTTCTTCTCAAAAAATTCGGCCCTTCTTTTCCCTTGGGAACTTTGACGGTTAATATTCTCGGCTGTTTTTTGATCGGTGTTTTTCTCACGCTGAGTGAAACACAGATTCCTCTTGGCGCCGAAGGAAAACTTCTTTTAATGACAGGCTTCTGCGGCGCGTTTACCACATTCTCCACGTTTATGATGGAAACCAATGACTTGATGGGCGCTGCGATGCTGAAAGCTTTCCTCTACGTCAGCCTCAGCCTTCTTTTAGGATTCGCGGCCTTCCGCGGCGGTATTTTTCTCGCGAAGCTGTGAACCGGTTTTTTAGCTTCTTATTTCTCATGACTTTGCTCTTGTCGCCCAAACTTTACGCCGGCCCCGATGATTTCCGCGCGCCCTGGTGGTGCCGCGGTGCGCATATGCAAACCATTTACGGCGGGCTTTTCCGTGAAAATCCGGATATTCAGTACCGCCGTGAACGTTTTGACCTTCCGGACGGAGATTTCCTCGATCTCGACTGGCTGGATGGTGAAAAAGGAAAACCTGCGGTTGTGATTTTTCACGGGCTCGCGAGCGCGTCTTCGAGTCCTTATATCAAAGTGCTCGTGGATGAGCTCCGCAAGAAAGGCTGGACCGCGGTGGTCATGTGCGCGCGCGGGCAGAGCGGGGAACCGAACCGCACAAAAGAAACGAATCACGCCGGCCGTTCTCAGGACGTTGGTTTTGCGGTCAACCATGTGCTTGAGGTTTTGAGGTCCAAAAATCCGGAAGGCGAACCGGAGCTCTACGCGGTCGGGTATTCGCTTGGCGGTAATATGCTGGTGAAATGGCTGGGTTCTAATCCGGTATTTATTCCGTCGCAACTCAAAAGAGCTGTTTCGGTTTCCGCAGCCTATGATTTGGAAAAGACCGCGTCGAATCTTGATAAGGACTGGTTTAACCGCGAAGTTTACGTTCGCTCCATGCTGAACTATTTAAAGCCGCTGGCGCTTGCGAAAGAAGCCGTTTTTCCCGGAAGCCTAAACACGGAAGCGGTCAAAGCCGCGAATACGTTCAAAGCCTATGACCGGGAAGTCACGGCCCGACTCAATGGTTTTAAAGACGAAGGCGATTACTGGACGCGGTCGAGCAGTAAGAACTATATGGATGGCGTGAGTATCCCAATGTTGATGATCCACGCGGTGAACGACCCGTTTCTGCCGGGTGATGACCTGCCGTATGAGCAAATGCTGCAGTCGCAGAATATCAAGCTCCTGCTCACGGAAGACGGCGGCCACCTTGGATTTGTATCAGGAAAATGGCCGTGCCCCGACTTTTCTATTTTGTTTAAAAAATATTTTTATGGGATGTCGGGACTGTCCCAGCTTTTTATGGATTTATTCAAAGGAAGCTGGGTCTGGAAGCCGGAACGCTGGCTCGAGCACAAGATCCTCCGTTTTCTCTCTGAAAAGTAACTGAATTCCCCCCGGACGGCTGAATTCAGTTTTTTAGCGCGTTCTCGAGCTCACTGACATTGCGTTCCATCAGCGCGATGTAGTCGCCCTTGATTTCACCCGGTTCGGAATACAGAAGCACGCTTTTCGCGCCGGCCGCTTTCGCAATTCTGTTGGGTGTTCCGGACTCATTGAAGGATTGCCGGACCACGACTTTCACGCCGCTCGCTTTCATTCTTTCCATGAGACCCTTAATGTGACGCGGTGTCGGCGGAATGCCGGGATTGGGTTCCAGATTGTCGAAAGGCGTCAGATGAAAGCGTGTGAGGAAATAAACCCAGCTGTTGTGATAAGACACAATAGGCGCTCCGGCGAAAGGGCTGAGGCGCTTCTGCCAGTCCGCGATTTTTTCATTCAGCCGCGTTTTTAAATCAGCCGCGTTTTTCTGAAACAAGTCCTTTTCTCCGGGATAAAGTGCGGAAAGGCCGTCGGCGACATTCTGAGTCATTTGCTTCGCGGCCTCCGGATCCACAGAGTAATGAGGATTACCGTACGCGTGCACGTCTCCGTGAATGCGCGATAGGGTTTCGGGCGCTTCCAGCATCGGGATTCTCGTGGAAACATCAATGGCACGCTCTCCGCTGATAAACTCCTTTTTCCCGGCCGCGTCCAGCAGCGGTCCGCGCCAGACTTCTAAATCCAGTCCGCCGTGAATAAAAACGTCTGCCTTCTTGGTTTTAATCACGTCCTTCGGCGTCGGGCTGATGAAATGAATATTCTGAGACGGCGACGCGATTGTATAAATCTCCGCTTTTTCACCCGTGATGGCGGCGGTGAGTGAAGCGATGGTGCTGGTGGTGGCCGCGATTTTAATTTTTCCTTCCGCCCGCGCCGCACCGGGGAAACCCGGCAGGGCGGACAGGCTGAGGATAAAACATAAAATAAGTTTTTTCATAAACCCTTTCACTTACTGGACCGGATGTTTGTGATCGCCGATTAAAACATTGGCGGTCAGGAAAATTTCGTTATTGCTGCGAGCGTCGGAATTCGCCGGCTCTGTATGCGAAAATTGAAGTTTAAAATTGGCGAATTCGCTCTGATAAAACGTCAGGTAGGGAGAAATGCCCTGCGTGGCGTGATGGTCGCCCACGACGTCGAGCGGTTCGACATAATCAAAACGCACGCCGCCGCCGAAGCGTGGGTGAAAGCGGTAATCGAGGAGGTTGTAAAATCCCCAGGGATTTCCGTTGATATGTCGGGTGGTGCCTCGGTTCTGGAAATAGACTTCGTTCTGGAATTTTAGCGTCCGGCCTTCCGCGAGTTTCCAGTTGAAAGTTACGTCGCCTCCATACACTTTCACGCCGTAGCGGCCCGAGCCTTTCTCACGGATTACAGGCGTGGAAACCGGATTACCGTCTTCATCAAACCCGTCTACAAACACGGCCGGATTTTCATCGCCGAAAAGCGTTGTCGCGCCGAGTTCCACATTGGAGTCTTTCGAGAATTCGATTTGCGTGCGCGCGTGCGTGTTGAAAATAGGCCGGCGGGAAATTCCGGAAAAACTGTTTCCATTATTGCAGTACTTCGCCGGTCAGCTCCAGCGGAGCGTCCCAGGGATTTGCAATGTCATGGACGAGGCGCGCGCCTGAGGAGGAAAGCCCTTCTTCGCCGAAGAAATCCCGAATGACGAGAGGGTAATCGGAGTTTTCCAGACCGTGCAAGTGCTGAAGATTAATTTTTCCGATTTTGGCACGGAATTTTCCTATCTGGCCGCGGAACCCGAGCGGCAGACCCCAGTGCGAGTAATACGCTTCTTCAATGTCAACATTCTGTTCTTCCAGATTGTCATTGAACGCAATGATCGCGTCGAAACGGGAATAAGGGTCCACGTACTGCGAGAGATTCAACTCCAATTCTTTCATTGCGATTGTGTCGTTGCCTTCGCCGTCCGTGGAATCCTGGGTGAGCTTTGCTTCCACAGTGCCCGTGACACCGATATCGGGACGGATTCCCTGAAGTCCCTTGAGTTTCAGCGGTCCTTGCGACGACGGGCCTTTCGCCGTCACCGTTTGAGACGCGTCCTCAATGGCCGCGATTTTGACAGCCTGTTCGCGGATGACTTCGTTCTGAATGTTGACAGTTGTTTGAAGCCCTTCCACCGTTTTCTGCAGCTGCTGCATATTACGCTGCAGATTTTCTAAGAGCGCGCTTTGGTCCATCGCGTAAGCCGGAAGCCCGGGCGCGAGAATAGAAAAGAAAAATAAAAAACATGCGAGTTTCCGCATTGTATGAACTCCTTCAAATTTTTGAAATGGAACACGCTCCTGAAAAAACGCAGGAGTCTAGAAAGAAAACTTAGAAGGAGAAAACGGGAGGAGCGCGGTCTTTGAGAGAGACCGTAAGAAGGAGAGACTGAAAAGGCTCTTTGGAAGAAAGGGCAAAGTTTTGTGTTCTCGCGGGCGCGAGGAGGAGGAATACTGCGACGAAAAGAAGCGCCGCAGAGACCGCCTGGACTAAACGGCAGACTGCACAGTCATGAGGTTCATGACCGTCGGAGTGGTGGTGCAGGAAGGCCCCGAAAAGGCTGAGGACAGTCATAAGCGCCAGTATGGTCATTAAAAACGGAGAGCGTTTAAGCTTTAACATAGGCAGTAGTCTATCAAAGCTGTCAAATGGAAGGCCGATTTTAGTTAGAATTCCATCTTTTCCATAAATCGCGCGCCGATTCTCAGAGGGAGAAA